>JAGQWA010000258.1 GCA_020437725.1 Bacteroidota bacterium
TAATATTTATCATCCATTTAGAATCCAGACAGAATAAGGATTGAAACCGCCATCAGTTGGTGCTTTGAGTTTTTCGTTTGTAAACATCCATTTAGAATCCAGACAGAATAAGGATTGAAACGTAAATAGGTAATAATCGCTAGGATATTGGTCTAGATCATCCATTTAGAATCCAGACAGAATAAGGATTGAAACAGAACAGGTTATATAAAACAGGCGCGATCTTTCATAGTCATCCATTTAGAATCCAGACAGAATAAGGATTGAAACAAAGTGACCTTTCACTTTTCACCTTTCACCTTTCACCATCTAATCAGAATCCAGACAGAATAAGGATTGAAACAACTCTATTGCCAGTTCTCCTTGCGCCTTTTTTCATTTACATGAAATGTTTGAGTATTACCAATTAGTGGCTTGTAAAAAATTTACCTTCGCCACCCTTAAACCAATTGAATGCTAGCTACCGAAGCTGTTAAAACGCTCCGAGAAAGGGTTGCTGCCCTGGAGCAATACCTTTGACATTGTTCAGAAAAAACGCCAGATAGAAGACCTGGAACACAAAACCAGTCAACCAAGTTTTTGGGACGACCACCAGGCTGCCCAACTAGTTCAAAAAGAAATAAAAACCCTGCAAAACTGGGTTAAGGATTTTGAGCAAGCACAAACCGCGGTTGAAGACCTAGAAGTACTTATTGAGTTTGAAGAATTGGGCGAGGCCACAAAAGATGATTTGGCTGCCGCCCAAGAAAAAGCCTTTGATTTAGTTGACGCACTTGAGTTTAAAAACATGCTCAACAGCGAAGAAGATGACTTAAATGCCATTCTCACCATTAACCCTGGCGCCGGCGGAACTGATAGCCAAGATTGGGGCGAAATGCTAATGCGCATGTACATTATGTGGGGCGAAAGAAATGGTTACAAGGTGAAAGAGCTTGACTACCAACCTGGCGACGAAGCGGGCATTAAACAAGTTACCTTAGAGTTTGAAGGCGATCATGCCTATGGTTATTTAAAGAGTGAAATTGGTGTTCACCGATTGGTGCGCATATCGCCTTTTAATGCCAATGGCAAACGCCAAACATCATTCACTTCGGTATTCGTTTATCCCGTGGTTGACGATACCATTGAGATAAACATCAATCCAGCTGATTTAGAAACTGACACTTACCGCTCAAGCGGTGCTGGTGGGCAGAACGTTAACAAGGTAGAAACTGCGGTTAGAATAAAGCACGTTCCATCAGGCATTGTGGTTGAGTGCCAAGAATCGCGCTCTCAGCTTATGAACAAAGAGAAGGCCATGCAAATGCTTAAGAGCCGACTCTACAAAATTGAGCAAGATAAGCGCAATGCCGAACGTGATAAAACCGAAGCCAGCAAAAGCAAAATTGAATGGGGTGCTCAAATAAGAAACTACGTACTAAACCCTTACAAACTGGTAAAAGACGTTAGAACCGGCACCGAAACATCAGACGTTCAAAAAGTGCTCGATGGTGATCTAAACCCGTTTATTAAGGATTATTTGATGTGGGCTAGTAAAAATTAGGCTATTCCACAAAAAGTTTCCTATTAATTACCAACCCTTCCATTTCTGCTTGCAAAAAGTAAATGCCTGAAGGAAATGCACTTACATCAATCTCCTTTACATTCTTGGCTTCTAACAAAGTTTCGCCATTGGAATTTATTAGTTTAATGTTGGCTATCTCACTTAAGTAAACCAAAGCGTTTGCTGGGTTGGGGTAAACTGCGAATGAGTTTAAAGTTTCTAGTTTAAAGTTTAAAGTTTTTACTGCGCTGTATTGGTAGTTGCCGTTGTGGTCAATTTGCTTAAGGCGATAGTAAATGGTTGACAGTTCACCGTCCACGGACGACGGACTGCTGTGGTCTGTGGTCTGTGGTCTGTGGTCGATAAAGCGATAACTATGAACATCTGAAGTGGTTCCATTCCCTTCTACTCTGCCAATGGTTTGCCAATTCCCTTCGGCTCCGCTCCCTTCGGCTTCGCTCAGGGATCGTTGAATTTCAAAATGTGAGTTATTAAGTTCTTGACTGGTTTCCCATTCCAAAATAGCGGCATCGTGTTCTGCATTCCAATTAGCTGAAAAGTAGGTGAGTTCTACTGGCAATGGAGTATTGCCGTTTATGCCACCGCCTGAGCCAAAAAATTCAGAAAAGCTGGTAACCGAAAACTCAGCGCAATAACCCTTTCCGTATGGAATAATTTTTATGTCTGAACCCCCTATCCAAGTATAATTGCCTGATGTATTATTACTCAAAACGCTGTCTTGGTTGTTGCCATGATATTTTGTTATGCCAAGATTAAAAGCATCTTCAATACCAGAGCAGGTCTGGCAACCGCTTGCGCTTCTTAGGGTTTCAATCTCAGTATCGAGCATATACAATCGCACTTTTACGGGGTTGGTGGGCTGGTTGGTGGGTTCTATTACCCAACTTCTATTTAGCAGGTATTGATTGGCAAAATTTACCGTGCCCGCAGTGTTTACATAAGTTGTAACATTTACGTTGCCTAAGTTTTGGCCTTGTGGGTTTATAGATGCCACTCTTTTTCCATTGCTGGCAAAATGAATCCAGGCGTTACCTGAAACTGCCGAATTAATGTTCTTAACCGTGTTTCCATCGTGCATTTCTGCCTTTTCGTGGATATGGAAATTGTCTATGCCAAAACCATCATAAACATCAAAACCAAAACCGGCATCGAACCAAACTCTGAATTGAACCGAATCTTTATTGGTAATGCTACTTAATGGAATTTCGGTACTAACTACCTGCCAATGTGTGCGGTTTTGCGAAAAGCCAAACTGTTGCCAGTTTTTACCTGAATTGGTAGCAGGCATATAATTCCACTGTTGGCCATCTTCAGAATATTGTATGTACACGTAAGGATCCCATTCTAGTTTATGAATTATACTAACAGCAATAATTGGATTGCTAGCAAAGCCTGATAAATCGAAATAAGGAGACCTTAAAAACGAGCTTTCATTTGCATCATATCCGCCGTCTAGATTGGTAACCCAAGCCTTGGTACCACTTGCGGCACGTTTAATTACCGAATTGTTTGAAGAAGGCACTCCATGCTCCCAGGTTGAGTTCCACCCTTCAGCATAAAAAGTACCGTTATCGGTTTCAAAATCTTCGAAATAAGGATACGTGGTTACGTATTTTATGTTCACTACTTCAAAACCCGAAACCGTATCGTTTATCGCATAATTATCGGCTGCATGGTGGGTGTAGAACATTAATTGATGTGCCGTTGTTGCCGACATATTAGCCTTAACCGTAAAACTAAAGTTTACCGTTTGACCGCTTAAAATACTTGAAATTGTGTCTTTAACCGGCGCGTTATTATTGAGTTTATAGTAAACAAAAACGTTGTTTTGAGTAACACTGCTGTTGTTTTTTACTTGAACTGTTACCGTTTGGTTGGTTAAACCCACGCCCTTGTTTACCATATTAAACGCTACGGCTTCTACATCGTTTACAATGTTTTGTATGCTTATATCGTCAATAACCAAACCTTCGGCATTTATCCAAGGGTTGGTTTGTGCCACAAAACGCAATCTAACGGTTGTTTTCACAGTCATACTGCTTACAGGAATTTCATAGCTGGCCAATTGAAAACTGGTTTGGGTTTGGGTCCAATAATTTGATGCATTATCATACCAGTTTTGGCCGCTGCCGTTTTGGCCAAGTTTGGTCCAGGTATTTCCATCTTCGCTGTATTCAACCCAAAGTTTTATGCCCCATTGTAAATGCCTAGCCAGGTTGAACGATAAAGTTGGATTGTTGGCAAACCCGCTCATATCAAAACAAGGCGAATACAACAACAAGGTACTAGATTTTGGCACGTTTCCATTGGCATCAGTTACCCAGGCTTTAGTTCCCGAGGCTGCAGCAGAAAGATTCGAGTTTGATGGTGTAGCCCACTCCCAAGTGCCGCTGCCATCAGCGTACCAGCCGCCGTTTCCATTTTCAAAATTTTGCAAATACGGAAAATTAGAAACCGAAGTGGCATTTACCACATGGTGGCTCATTGTGTCGTTAACCGGGTAATTATCAGCCATAAGGCTATGCCACACTTTAAATTGGTGCACACCAGTAGCCGAAACATTTGCTTTTGAACTAAATGAGAAATTGGCTGTGCTGTTTGCCAAAATACTTGGCATTTGCTCAGTTACCGTGTTGCCGCCATTTAACTGGTAATGCACATTGAAAGCACCTGTGGCCGAACCGCTTAAATTTTGAACGGAAATAGAAACCGTTTCGGCGTTACTTAACCCGCAGGTGGTATCGGGTGCTGTAACCGATACCATATTAATATCTGTGCCTTTATGGCCAATAAAAATATCGTCAATTCCTACGCCTTCTTTTTGGTTCCATTGGTCGTTTTCGAACACAAATCTAATGCGCACATTGGTTTTGTTACTTAAGGTACTAAGTGGAAAAACATACTCTGCTTGCTCCCAATCGCTATTAGAGTTGTTCCAATAATGCGATGCGTGGTTGTACCAATTGGTACCGCTGCCATTTTGCCCTAATTTAGTCCAAGTATTTCCATCTTCTGTATATTCTATATAGTGTTTGTGAACACTCACTGTACTGTATCTGTGATAAAATGACAAGGTTGGGTTTCCACTAATAGACGCCATATTAAACAACGGCGATGTGAGGTAAGAAACTTCGTTGCTGTTGGTGTTTCCATCTAAGTTGGTAACCCATGCTTTGGTGCCATTTGCAGCTTCATTTATTTCAGTATTGGCTGGGCTACCCCATTCCCATGTACTCAAATTACCTGATGCTTGCCAATTGCCGTTATCAGCTTCAAAATTTTCGTAATAAGGGAAAGTGCTTACCACGTTTAGCACGGTTATGTTTACGTCTTGGGTGTCGTTACTGGTATAAGTATCTGTGTTTTTTTGGGTCCAAACTTTTAGGTTGAAAGTACCAAAACTATTAAGGTTAATTTGGGTTGAAAAAGTGAGTGTAACCGTATCATTAGCCGCAATAGAATTTATGGTTTCGGTTACCACAGTGTTATTGTTAAACTGGTATTTAACAGGAATATTTGTTATGGCGGTGCTCATGTTATTTG
>JAGQWA010000259.1 GCA_020437725.1 Bacteroidota bacterium
CTTCTATAAAATCTTCGTGAAAAGGAATGAGCACCTGTTGGTTGTCTTTGGTTTCAACCACCATCAGTTCTTGAGATGTTCTATCGTCAACATCAATTAAAGTACCAAGTGCATCTTCACCGTTAAACACCTTAAATCCTTCAAGTGCTTTTAGTCCTAATTGCTCTTCTGGATTAGGAACTAGAGATTGTGATAGCATCAATTGGCGTCCCAACAGCTCTTTAACAGCTTCGTCGCTATCATACCAATGCAATTTCATTATCCATAGCGTGTTGCTAGTGAATTGAATTGCTTCTAATTGAAAAGGAACTGGCTTGTTTTGAATAGAAAGGAAAATCCAATCATTTGGGGTTAGGTTTATAACACCAATGCCTTCATGAATTTGGCATTTTACCCAACCCTTAAAACCATGAACGGCTAATAACCGACCTATAGAAATTAGACCTGTCATTAGCCGTTCAATTTATAATGTGTAATTACTTACTCTTTAGCTTCGCCTTCAGTTTCAGCTGGTGTTTCAGCATCAACTTCTTCAGTGGCTTCTTCTTGTGCTGGCGCCTCTTGAGTTTCGGCTTCTGCTGCAGCTTCAGCTAATTTTGCATTTAAAGCCTCTGCTCTTTTAGCGGCAACAGCGGCTTCTCTTTCTAAGCGCACTTTGGTTTGCTCATCGGCATTTGCAGAAAGACTATCTCTCTTTGCCTGAATTTGATCTGATTTTTGGGTAAGCCACTCAGCGTATTTAGCATCGGCTTCATCTTGAGTTAAAGCGCCTTTAATAACACCTACTTGCAGGTGTTTTTTGTACAATACGCCTTTGTAAGATAAAATTGCCCTTGCTGTGTCACTAGGCTGAGCACCTTTCATTAACCAATCAAGTGCTCTATCAACCTCCAACTCAATAGTTGCAGGGTTTGTCATTGGATTATAAGACCCTAGTCTCTCAATGAATTTCCCGTCACGCTTCGCTCTCGCGTCAGCTACTACTATATAATAGTACGGCCTTTGTTTCCTTCCGTGACGTTGTAATCTAATTTTTACTGCCATGTTGTTCTAACAACTTAGATTATGTGTATAAAATTTTGGAGCGCAAATGTCGTATTAATTATCAAACTGTCAAAAGATTAGCCAAAAAAAGGAGAACGACCCTTCATTTTACCTTGTTTGCTCATTTTATTCATAGACTTCATCATTTTGCGCATTTGGTGAAGTTGTTTTACCAATTGATTTACTTCTTGAACTGATGTTCCACTACCATCGGCAATTCTTTTACGTCTTTTTGCATCTAGCATATCTGGGTTTTGCCTTTCAATTGGTTTCATTGAAAGTATAATTGCTTCTGTTCTGCCAAGAGCGCCTTCGTCAATATCAGCATTTTTCATGGCTTTGCCCATGCCAGGAATCATACCCATTAAATCTTTGAGATTTCCCATTTTTTTGATTTGGCGAATTTGACCCAAGAAATCTTCAAAGTCGAATTGGTTCTTTCTTAATTTCTTTTCTAGTCTGGCGGCTTCTTCCTCATCTATTGTTTGCTGGGCTTTTTCTACTAAAGAAACCACATCGCCCATTCCCAAAATACGGCTGGCCATTCTGTCTGGATAAAACACATCTATGGCATCCATTTTTTCGCCTGTACCAATAAATTTAATAGGCTTATTTACTTGCTTTCTAATTGATAGCGCGGCGCCACCTCTTGTATCGCCATCCATTTTAGTGAGAATAACACCATCAAAATTTAATTTGGCGTTAAATGCTTCTGCTGTGTTAACCGCATCTTGGCCTGTCATAGCATCTACTACAAATAAAATTTCGTTTGGATTTATGGCATCACGAATTCGGCCAATTTCATCCATCATTTCTTGGTCAATAGCCAATCTACCCGCAGTATCTATAATTACAACATGGTTACCCTTTGCTTTTGCAGCATTAATGGCATTTTGTGCAATCTGCACTGGATTCTTATTATCTGGTTCAGCGTAAAAATCTACACCAACCGCTTCTGAAAGGGTTTTTAATTGTTCTATTGCCGCAGGTCGGTAAACATCGCAAGCGGTTAAAAGCACATTCTTGCTTTGCTTTTTTAACCAAGTAGCCAACTTGCCTGAAAAAGTAGTTTTACCCGAACCTTGTAACCCAGACATTAAAATCACAGCTGGTTTTCCGTTTAGGTTTATTGGGGCTGCTTTTTCGCCCATTAATTCAACCAATTCGTCGTGAACCAATTTTACCATCATTTGGCCTGGCGAAACTGACTTTATTACATTGGCACCTATCGCTTTCTCCTTTACGGCATCAACAAACTCCTTTGCTATTTTATAGTTTACATCGGCATCAACCAACGCTCGTCTTACATCCTTAAGAGACTCAGCAACATTTAGCTCATTTATTTTGCCTTTACCGCTTAGGTTTTTAAATGCACCTTCAAGTCTTTCCGATAAATTTTCGAACATCTGTTTAAATCAATTTAGGGCGTGCAAAACTAAAGCAGAGATGCTTTGCTAAAAAGCAGAGTTTTTTTCAACAGAATTAGATGCTTAGAAGCAATACGCAATAGTGCATTTTTTACATTTGCCGCTTCGCAAAATCAAGGTAAAGTTTCATGATTCGTTTTACTGCACTTCAAAGTGTAAATCAAGCAAAAGCAGTTGATGTAAAAATCTCGTCAAATCTGGCAGAGAAGTTTGGCAAATACGTTTTTTCAAATGAAAAATTAGAGAAATACGTTGGCAAAGAAGCTTATAAGAAGATTCTTTCAGCCATAAAAGATGGCAATATGATTAGCGACGACGTTGCTGACCAAGTAGCCGCTGCCATGCGAAATTGGGCACTTGAAAATGGCGCAACCCATTACACCCACTGGTTTCAGCCATTAACTGGTTTAACTGCCGAAAAGCACGACTCATTTCTCGACTTAACATCTGGCAGCCCTATTGAAAAATTCTCTGGCGGTTCGCTTATTCAGCAAGAACCAGATGCTTCTAGCTTTCCGAACGGAGGAATTAGACAAACCTTTGAAGCCAGAGGATATACCGCTTGGGATCCAAGTTCACCTGCATTTTTAATGAAAAGCGGTGGTGGCTTAACATTATGTATTCCTACTATTTTTATTTCATATACTGGAGAAGCGCTTGACTATAAAGCTCCCCTTCTTAAAACCCTACACCAACTAGAAAAAGCAGCAGTAGAAGTTTGCCAGTATTTTGATCCTAATGTAAAAAGTGCAACAGCAACATTAGGTATAGAACAAGAGTACTTTTTGGTTGATGCTGGTTTATATAATGCCCGTCCAGATTTAGCCATTTCACAACGAACCATTCTTGGACATTCGCCAGCCAGAGGGCAGCAGCTAGATGACCACTATTTTGGCTCAATACCCGAGCGAATTCAAGCTTTTATGATTGACTTTGAAAACGAAAGCATTCAACTCGGAATTCCATTAAAAACCAGACATAATGAAGTAGCGCCTTCGCAATTTGAATGCGCGCCGACTTTTGAAGACGTTAATTTGGCAGTTGATCACAACCAATTATTAATGGATGTGATTGACAAAGTGGCAAGAAGACATAATTTAAGAGCCATTTTGCACGAAAAACCATTTGCCAATGTAAACGGTTCTGGTAAGCACTGTAATTTTTCAATGTCAACAAATACAGGTGTAAACCTTTTATCGCCTGGAAAAACGCCTACCAAAAACCTTCAGTTTTTGGCCTTTTTTGTATCTGTTATTAAGGCCGTAAGCAATCATGCTAATTTATTAAGAGCAAGTATAGCATCAGCCGGAAACGACCACAGACTTGGTGCCAACGAAGCGCCTCCTGCAATTATTAGCGTTTTTATTGGCACACAGCTAACGCAAGTATTAAATTCACTAAGTAGCAATAATCTTGATGCCTATACCGACAACGATCAAGAAACAATAAACATTGCAGCACCGCAAATACCCAAAATTTCTAGAGACAATACCGATAGAAACAGAACATCTCCATTTGCGTTTACAGGCAATAAATTCGAGTTTAGAGCAGTAGGCTCATCTACAAACACCAGCGCTCCTATGACCGTGCTTGCTGCCGCCGTGGCGCAACAACTACAACAATTAAAGATTGATGTTGACCATAAAATTGAAAATGGGTTCGACACAAATACCGCTGTTTTAACAGTGCTTCAACAATATTTACAAGAAAGTAAATCTATTTTGTTTGAAGGCAATAACTATAGCGAAGAATGGGCTCAAGAAGCTGCAAGACGTGGCTTATCGAATATTAGAACCACTCCACAGGCATTAGATGCTTATATCTCAGACTCTACACTAAAACTCTTTGGTGATCTTGGCATTATGAACGAGCGCGAATTGCACGCCCGCTACGAAATTTTGTTGGAGAATTATACACTAAAAATTCAAATAGAATCTAGGCTATTGGGAGAATTGGCAATGACGCATATTATACCTGCCGCCAACCGTTATTTAAATGAACTCGTTGATACATTAGTAAAGGTTAAAAATACCGGAATTGACGTTGACACTTCGAGCATTGAACATTCTATTAAAGACATTACAAATCACATTTCTGTAATTAGCAAAAAGGTAAGAGAAATGATTGAAAGTAGAAAAAAGGCCAATAATCTAAATTCAGCGCAAGAAACGGCAATAGCCTATTGCAACGAAGTAAAACCACATTTTGAAGATATTAGATACCATGCAGATAAACTTGAATTATTGGTAGACGACAACATGTGGCAACTTCCTAAATACCGCGAATTATTGTTTTTACGCTAGTATAATTTCAGTTAAAACAATTTTTCGTTGTAAGATTGAGTTTCGAATAGGTTAAAGGAATTTGTTAAAACCCGTATCATGATTAAAAATCTCCCCTCCCTTCTTCTGATACTATTCATAGGTGGCATTATCTCATCTTGTGGCGATATAAATGGCAAAACGGCCGAGCGTTACAAAATGTGGCTTCTTGCAGCAGAAAAGTATGAAGCTGAGTACAACAAAATGAAAGTTGGGCCTAGTAGTAATCAAGAAGCCAAAGACAAGAAGAAGCATAAAGCAGCAAAAATTGCCTATTGCT
>JAGQWA010000025.1 GCA_020437725.1 Bacteroidota bacterium
ACTTTGGTAGACCTACTACCATCTTATTTGCAGTTACAAGAGTCTTTCAACTCTTTCACAGCACACCTACGCCTAGTTGGGGTTACTCTTAGAGCATTAAAGCAGTTGTTTAAAGCCGGCTCCTGCAAACAGACTTAGGTAGACCTACTACCATTTTATTTGCAGTTACAAGAGTCTTTCAACTCTTTCACAGCACACCTACGCCTAGTGGGGCTAAACAGGCGTACACAAAATAAAAAAGCCCCACATTTCTGTGAGGACTTTAATTCATTACGGTGAGATTCTCCTTATTATAGTTTCAAATATTTCTATATCAGGATCAGCAGCTTTTTGTTTCTTAAGATGACTAATCAAACAATCCAAATAAATCTTCGTATTTGAAGCATTCAGAATTAATTTTTCACTTCCTATATTAATCTCGAAGGTTCCAAAATCAATTTGTTCGGTTTCTTTACACTCTTTCTGAGAGCAGGATATTAGCTGCTTAAAATTTGAATCTGAATAAATAAGATTATAGTCATAATTGGTCATTTTACAACTACTATCCGTAATAATTACCACTGAAGAAATAGGCTTGTCAGACCAACCAATATGCTTTATTGAAATGAATTTCCCACAATTAGTTTGTGAACTTGTACACCCAATAAGAAACAACGAATAAAATAACATTAGATATACTTTCATATTCAATCTTATTTTGGGATTTGTGTTTTTTGAAATGCCGATTCTTGTTGAATAGTCACACACTGTAGTGTTACTGTTCCAGCAGCATCTACAGAAAAGCCGTAAGACAATGTCAATATTGGTTTATAAGCTGTTGTTTCTCCGACTTTCCCAACCAATGTTAATTCAGCTGTCCAAGTTGTACCAGCAGCTCGAATAGGACGTTTTGGTGTATCGGAAAAGAACCTTGTATAACCTGCTTTTGTTCCAAATGTTGGTATCTCTGCATTTGTCCAGTAAAATGGTAATCGAACTCCTGGATCATCATTCTTTGCAGGGTCATTATAGGGAACGCTTGTAGCTGCTGGATGTGGAAAATCTGTATCAACTGCTTGAATCCATCTAAACGCTGTATATCCAGACCCATTATCTACATAACCCACTTCAATATCCAAACCTCTTCCTCCTCCTTCTGGTGAATAATCTGTATATACATCTACACTAAGCTCTCCTGTTTCCTTAGTAGCATTTACAACTTTTATTTTATCACCTTCATCATATTCTGGTGAGGATAATTCTATATGACTACCTATTTGAAGCTTTTTATCTGGCTGCTGTGTCCAATCCCTGAGATTATCTACGCTTACACCTGTTCTTCCACTAACACCTGAATACGTGTCACCAGATTCTACTTCCCATTTCCAAACACCTCCTACTTTCACAGAATCAGCACCATTAGGGTCAATAATCCAAATTGGGCCATTTGCAAAACAAGCGTAAGGCGATTCATGATATTTAACTACTGGATCAGTATTCCATCTCCTACCTAAACGGCTATCGTATTGCCAATACATTGCTGTATATGAGTTTCCGCTACCTGCTATTTCATCGTCCTTCTCTTGCGAATTAAACCCGTAGCGATATCCAGAATTTGAGAACGACGCATTGGCATAACTCCTACCAGGCATTTCCATACCAAATGTATAATAATCCTGAGCACTGGCAAAATCAGCTGCATAGTAATCCCAGTCTCCATCTGTATCACTGTCAGTAACCAGTTTACGTTCACTAACCACAGCCAAAACATTGCCTAAGTGGTTGGCCAATTCATAGCGTTTTTGACCTACTAAATCTTTGTAGTCAGCTGAGGGCTCAGTTAAGTCTTCTAAACTTGTACTGGTGTAGGTGTAGCTATAAAGACCATTGGTAAAACTACCACCTACTATGTTCTTCTGCCAAACGGCCTTTTGGCGCAAATGGGTTCCCACCCTTTCACTGCCATAAATATGGTTATCGCTTAACCATAGGGTAAGTTTATAGTCATCAATCGTGGCCGTCATGGCATCAATAACTGCATCCAAAATGTTCTGTCCAAGTTCTGCTGCTACCAAGTTGTGGTAGGTCTGCATGGTAGTGGTGGCTTCTAATGCAGCTGAGATATAATCATATCCGCTAAGGGTGGTTACTTTATTAATAAAGTCGGCAGCATTGTAATCAATAAGTCTTTGTAAAATAAGGCCATAGCCCAAATAGGTAAGTAAATGGTTTTTGGCATTGGTAGCATCGGCAATTAAATGGTTTTGGTAGGTAGTAGGTGTGCCACAGCTGCTAATTTGGCTGGCCAGCCAAGTTGCAGATGTAAAATTGGCTATGGCGTCGGCAATTATGGTGCTGCCTAAATTGCCAATGGCGGTTTTAACATCAGCAGCACTATAGGTTACAATATCAGCTGCCAAGATATTGGCCGCAATGGTTGGCCAATTCATACCTTCTTTTGCCACGGTGTAATGGCAAGTGGTTATCTATGGCTATGTGGCCATCATCAACATTATTGCTGGTACTATTCGTGTAACTGTACACACCAGTGGTTAACACTCCCACAAACTCTTCTTGGTAGAGCTGCACTTGGTCTTGGTGTATGCCTAACCTTTTGCTGCCGTATATATGCCTTTCCACCAGGTTTATTTTGGCCACATAGGTGGCCTGTACACCGCCTATAGCAGTTAATATGGCATCGTAAACCGTTTGGCCAAATTCCGCTTTAATGGCTTTTAAATAATCAAAAACAGTGTAGTTGGTAATGGCTGCTAATGCTGCATCGGCCGTGGTTGAGTAATTAAGCATGCTCTGCTCTACCACATCAGCCGCCGTATTGTTTAACAGGTCTGCCAATAAATCGCAATAGGCATAATTAATAAGAACATTGTTCTTAATTAGGTTCTGGTCTAGGTTGCCCAGCACCGAAACATTGGTGGCATTTACTCCATGGCTGGCTAAGTTATTCTCACAATAGCATTGAAACACATAAAATACTTCTTAGAGCATAACAGACACTCGACAAGAAGTCGAGCGCCAATGGGGATGCTTCATCGGATGGTTCGCTTGCGCTCATCTCTTTTATCCGTACATGTCCAGTCTTTCCTGACCTTTTCTGTTTTCGCTTCACACACCAAGGTTACCCTCAATGCATTAAAACAGTAGTTTAAAGCCGGCTCCTGTAAACAGACTTTGGTAGACCTACTACCATCTTATTTGCAGTTACAAGAGTCTTTCAACTCTTTCACAGCACACCTACGCCTAGATGGGGACATTATAGCTGAAAGTCGTCAAGGACTTGTGAATTGCCGTATCGCCTAATTCTATACGCATGCTTTTTGATGTAAACCAACACGGCAAATTGTACTGCAACCGTCAACAAATGGACTATGATTACAGCCAAGTGTATATTGGACCAATCTTGGCTATCAGCAAAAGTAAGAGCAAAGAAAATTGAAGGGACAAATGCGAGATCTATAATATGATTAATTTTAATCTTTATATACATAGATAGCCATGTGAAAAACAATTGTAAAATAATCGGAATAATCAAGTGTGCCAAAACTAATATGCCAATTTTTAAATTTCCATAGGAAGAAATTTCAGGATCATTAGTGTAGTTTACCAAGACAAATCTCTCCATCACGTAAAGACACAAAGACATTACTATACATTTAAGTGCTTTCATCATTCTTCCCAATAAGGCTCGCTCCAAGTTGGCTTAACGGATCCGTCTTCTTGTTCTTCAAAAATAAGTGTTGAAGGCACATAATTTCCATGATATTTTTTACCCGTCCATAGTTCATATCTTGCCGCATCCACCAACGTATTGTAAATAGTCAAACCGAATCCATAAGCGTACAAATCCATGTCGCCTGATTGACCTAAATGATATTGATAATAATTTGAGTATTCTGAAAACAACCTTTCCTTGATAGTCGAAAACTGAGCGTCAATTTCTCCCATTGAATTGTAATGATAAAATTTATCCATATAAGAAAAATCCCATGAATAAAACTTAACATCAAATGGACCGAGAATTAAGTTAATAAAATCTAAATATGGAGAATTATCCTTCAATTCGCTAATCGAAAAAGTTTTCTTTATTACATCAATAGGCAGGCTTCCATATATAAATGTAGCGTCGTTTCCATCGACTTGAACTGATGTCATGGCGTGATATGACAGGCCGTGCCTAGACCAGGCGACAATATCACCTGCTTGCAAATCTTCAGTTGGCTTTATAAATGCTGCACCATTATAGAAATCTGATGCTCCATATGCTTCACCTACCGCGAATTGCAGTTCGGAAACGGTTTCATATTCCATTAAATCATTATCGAAAACTCTAGAGTCACCCGTATTACCTCCATTAAGGTGAAATGGAAGCCCATTTTCACTAGCATATTGAATCATACCCTTGAGAACCATATTTGCGCAATCATCTTTTTGATCAAGTCTTAAGTAAGTCTCAAAAATTGCTTCTGCCTGTATTTCCCAATCTTTCGCATATGTATTTCCTGTTTTCTCATTTATATGTGACCATTTATGGACGGACTTCCATTCAAGCCCTTCGAGCTCCGTACCGTCCAAAACTCTATTCTCACTAAATGCAAATGGGCTATTATGTGGATAGTCTGGTGCCAATGGATCTATGCTCAAGAATCTTCCAATTCGAACATCATGTATCCTATACTTAAACATTATACTATTACCTTCACCCTTCCATTCGTTATCAAGTTCTTCGCCCTGGAATCCATAACCATAATTTGAATTTATAAAAGCGGAATTAGTATACGACCTGCTGGGCATTGTCATGCCGAAAGGGTAATAGTCTTGGGCACTGACAACATCGGCAGCATTGTAATCCCAATCGCCATCCGTATCACTGTCAATAACCAATTTACGTTCACCAATCACAGCCAAAACATTGCCTAAGTGGTTGGCCAGCTCGTAGCGTTTTAGGCCCACTAAATCTTTGTAGTTGGATACGGGTTCCGTTAAGTTTACCAAGGTTTTGCTAGTATAAGCGTAGGTTAACAACCCATCGGTAAAGCTGCCATCCACGATTTCTTCTTGCCAAATAGCCTTATTCCGTTGCATCACGCCAACTCTCTCTGTTCCTATTATTGTGTGCTCATTTAACCATAGGGTTAGTTTGTAGTCATCAATTGCGGCCGTCATGGCTTCTATAACTGCAGCTAAAGTAGCCTGCCCAAATTCTGCTGCTACCAAGTTGTGGTAGGTAGCCATATCGGTGCTAGTTTCTAATGCGGCTGAAATATAATCATATCCACTAAGGGTGGTTACCTTATTAATAAAGTCGGCGGCATTGTAATCAATAAGTCTTTGTAAAATAAGGCCTTTACCAAAAATAAGGAAAGCAACTACATTACTTTTAGCTCTACCTAATAGATATCTCAGATGCAGTTAGAACCGAATTCATTTTGCGAGTAATTCGGTCTAATTCTTCGCATGATTTTCGAACGTACTCAAGGTATTTTTCTAAACTACCATTTTGAAAAGACTCAATATTGAGCTTGTTAGAAAGACCTAACAAATTGGTTAAAGGCGCACGTAAATCATGAGATGTGTAGTAGGCATATTGCTTAAGGTTATCTAACAATTGCTCTTTTTCAGCAGTTAACTTTTTAGAGTCTGCATTGTGTTTTTTACGACTGAGTTCAAGGCTGAATATTTCACCAAAAACCAGTAATACTTGTCTTACCAAGGCTGACTTTTTCTTGTTCAAATTCTCTTTAAAAAGTGACACCAAAATGTACTCAGCGCCGCTTTCATCGTCAACAATGCTAACAGGCACGCCGGCATAGGCGCGTATGCCCATTTCTTCTAACAAATGATCTTTTGGAAAAACTTTGTTTACATACTTGCGATAAATACAAACCTGGTTATTAGTTACTATGTCACAAGGCGTATCGGCCAAGGCATATTCAAAATTTTCAACATGGCCATTAGCACTGGCTATATAAACTGTTCTTGATGAATGATTTAACGTTTGATACTTTGCTAAAAAGGTATAATCTGCCCCTATAATATCGTTGATGTTCTGAATAGAACTAGTTGATAGATAATCAACTTTTTTAGACCTTAATACACTTGAAACGGCTGAAATGGTATGCTCTAAGTGCGATTTATTAGATAGTTTACTTGAACGTTGACCACCAAGCTCAACCTGAATTAGTTGCTGTTTCTTTAAATAGCTGAAATATGCTCCATAGGTTTTTAATTGGCCACTTGCCGTTTTAAATCTCAAATTTTGTTCAAGCGAATCCATTTCGTACTTCATTTGGCCAAGTGCGGCCACTAAAATATTTGCCTGATCTCTGTCAATTAGGTTACGAAGATTTTCTCCTTGCTTTAAGGCAAGTTCTTTGTTGGCGTGGTTTAAAATTGAAACCACACTTCCTTCAAAATCTATTGTAAAAGCTGACTTTTTTGATTTAGAACCCGATACTTTATCGCAAAAAAGTGTGTGTCTTGCGTTTGGAATTAACTTGGCGAGAATGGCTTTGGCCCCAACTTCTAAAACGGTTGCTCCATACTTATACCCTTCAAGGCAAATGCAAATCTTATCGCCAACATTAATCTCTGATAATGACGCCTTCTCCCCGTCTTCAATTGAAAAATGATACTTTCCAATTTCAACGTGAAGGTTATCTCTAATCTTATCCTTAAGATTTAGTTCTATGGCAGCATTTTTATTTAAATGCGCCTTCCAATTTCTACCATCACAATCTATCTGAATTAATGGGTCATTTAACGACTCTATAATCCCCTTCCAATCATAGCTCATATCCGCTTGAATCTAATATGCACTGTGCCCAAATAAAAGACCCGCGCAATGTAATTCAGTTCATGTATCAAAATAATTAGGCCTAAACTCTTTAGATGAAATTTGGATGAAAATAAAAATGAGTAAGAGTTTCCGTTGGATAAACTTGAAAAAATATGGATGAACCAGAAAAATTTGCTTACTAAAATTCTATTACTCTTTGAACCAATTAGTTACACCGTTTCGTATAATTGTGTGATTAAATCTTCCAAATTCATGAAACATCTATTAAAGCTTTCGTTTGTAATTGCATTGGCGCTCACATTTACTGGTTGTTTTGACCCAGGTGATGATGAAAGAGAGCGTGGCAAAACTGAAGACAAAGAAGCCATGTGCAAAAGGCTACATGCGCAGCTTGCTAAAACCAGAAAAGGTACTGATGAGTACAACCAAATTCTGAGAAAATTAAACGCTAATTGCGAAACAGATACCAAAACCGACTATTGTGCCGAGCTAAGAGCCAAAATTGCTAAAACAAGACAAGGCACTGATGAGTACAATAAACTGATGCGCGAATACAACGCAAAATGCACCGAAACCAAAGAAAGTGATGAGTGCATTGAGCTTAGAAAGAAGTTGGCAACACTTAGACAAGGTACAGATGCTTATAACCGTGTATTAGCGGCTATTAAAGAAAAATGTACCGACGGCGCAACAGCAAATCCAGAAAGCTAGATTATTTATAAATACAACTTTAGGAAAGCCTTCATCTTATGCAGATGAAGGCTTTTTTAGTTTTAGTGGAATTTGTGTCACCATTCATCGTTTTTCAATTCAATAGTTTCGTGCAATGGAGATACATGAGCTCTACGAAATATTCTTGGCAAGCGCCGGCATTTGTACTGACACCCGAAAGCTAGCCCCTAACCAACTTTTTATAGCCCTTAAAGGCCCCAACTTTAATGCCAACCAATTGGCGCAACAAGCACTTGATGGTGGTGCCTGCTATGCCATAATTGATGACGCCAATTTCAAAACCAATTCTAAAATGATTTTGGTTGAAGATGGGCTACAAACCCTGCAAGAACTGGCCAACCACCACAGAAATCAGCTAAAGGCAACCATTATAGCAGTAGGTGGTTCAAACGGCAAAACCACCACCAAAGAGCTTATTTCTAGAGTATTGGCAAGCACATACAATACCTTTTACACTCCTGGCAATTTTAACAACCATATTGGTGTGCCGCTAAGTTTATTAATGATGACTGATGAGCATGAATTTGGGGTTATTGAAGTAGGTGCCAACCACGCCGGAGAGCACGAAATTTTAATGGAAATTCTGGAACCAAACTTTGGGCTAATTACCAATAATGGCAAAGACCATTTAGAAGGCTTTGGTAGTATAGAAGGTGTAGTGGTGGCGAATGCCGAGATTTATCATCATCTGGAAGAAAACCTGAAACCAGCTTTTGTTAACGGAAACGACCACTTGCTAATGCAAAACGCTGAAGGAATGATGCGACTTGTTTATTCTGCAGGGCAAGAAAAACCTAGAGAAACTTTGGCACATGTGCCCATTCAAGAAGCTCAGATTTTCCCTTTGGTAAAGGCAAATATTCATTTCAGCAACGGTGCTTCAACAGTTGTTCATAGCCATTTATTCGGCTCTTTTCAATTAACCAATATTGCAGTGGCGGCGGCCATTGGCTATTATTTTGATGTTCCGATTGAAAACATTTCAGCGTCAATCTCGGCGTATAAACCACAAAACAACCGCACCCAAATTGTGCAATGGAAAAATTGCGATGTGGTGCTTGATGCCTACAATGCCAACCCCAGTAGTTTGGGAGCAATGATTAATGATTTTATGCAATACGACAGGCCGCAAAAAGTGCTCATTATGGGAGATATGCTAGAGCTTGGCGAACATTCTTTTGCCGAACATAACAGCATTTGTCAACTAGCAAACCAAGGCAATTTTGAACAGGTAATTTGCATTGGTCGTTGTTTTCTTGAACATAAAAGCGAATTCGATTTTCAATTTTTTGAAACTAGAGATGAAGCAGCGTTATTTCTTGAAAAGACCTTAAAACCCATGTCAACCCTTCTTATTAAAGGCTCTCGTGGCCTGGCACTCGAAAAACTATTGGAATCATGAAAAGAACATTAATATTAGCCACCCTTATTATGTCTTTTTATGGCACAAAAGCCACCGTTTACCAAACCATAAGCGAACCTGCTTTATGGAATGCCTTTGTTTTTAAAGCATCTTCGGGCAATTGGTATTTTCATAATGAAGCCCGTTTCAGACTTATTGACAATTTTGGCAATACCCAACAGTGGTTGGTGCGTCCGTCTATTCATTTTACCCCAAATAATTGGTTAGATATTGGGGCAGGCTACTCATTTATAACGAATTACCCTTATTTAGACTATTATACTCCAAGGCCAATGCCCGAACACAATACGTGGTTTCAGCTAACACCAAAGTATGAGAACAACAGCACTTTTGGCTTAATTCGCATCAGGCACGAGCAAAGATTTCAATCGTTTGTATGCGATTGCGATGAGCAAGAAATAGCCGGTTGGCAATACAACAGCAGGTTAAGAATTATGCCGGAAGCAGGTATTGAAATGGGCAAATGGAAATTCTCGGTTTACAACGAAATGTTTTGGGTAATTGATAACAGAAGCGTTACTTCAACTGGCGTTTTTATTCACCAAAATTGGTTGGGATTTTGGGCAAACAGAAAAATGAACGAGCGGTTGAATATATCGGCTGGCTACATGAATTTTTACCTGTTTACTGGCCAACCAGCTTCGCATGAAAGCCACCACATGTTCAGGCTTTCATTCAATTATCATATCAATCTAACGGCATCGCCAGAATGATTCCAGAAACGCGTCTAAAATTCTGTTTGAGCGGAGCGAGTTTATTTTAGACTAGATTTTTGTTTACTTTTTCATCAATGGAAAAAGTAAAAGCCAAGCGGCTTGAGCGTATTAATTCGATCTCAAACATTAAATATTTAGCAACAGATTTGTTGTATTTCATTTTTACTGATTTATAGAGATTGAAAATTAAAAGTACGCTCCCCTTTATAATGCAGAATTAATTTCTATAAACACATTAATTCCAATCGTAACACTAAGGAACAGCATTCTTCAATATGGTTATTGAAGGCGTTTCGTTTCGCCATTTCACCAATGTTTCATCTTCTGGACTTTCGGGTCCAAACACAAAACCACCAAGAAGAATATCTAGGTCGCCATCGGCATCAACATCGGCTCTGGTAATGGCTTTGTATCTATAAGGTAGAAGCGTTGAAATAAGATTTCCAGAAAATTGGTTGCCATTGTTTTGCCAATAGATCAAAGTGTTTTGCATTGATGCAAAAGGTGCATAATAGGCCATGCTTACCAAGTCTTTGTCTCCATCATTATCAAAATCGGCAATCACAAAATCAGTAACTCCTTTTTGCTCAAGAATCTCGCTCGGCTCATAGTTTCCATTTCCTTTCGCAAAAAGAATTTGAAGGCCATTCTCGGCTTTATTCATCCTGCCATAGCGAGTTCTGTTTCCGAAAGCCACAACAAGATCTAATAAACCATCACCATTCATGTCTTCAACTTCAATATGCGATAGTTGTTGGTGGGGTTGAAAAGCTTTTATCAAATGTCTGCTCCAAACACCATCTTCACATGCAAACATTTGAATGGCGTTATTTCGACCAGTTTGGAGAGCAATGAGCTCAAACTCTTTGTCACCATCAAGATCAATCCATTTCAATTGTTCAAAGCCAGATTCGTTAGCAAGCATTTCAGTTTTATATCCATTTTCTGTAGCCCAAAAAACGGTAAGTAAGCCTACTTGTTTTCCATTTTGGGCAAGAATAATGTCGTCTTGGCCGTCATTATTAAGGTCTTCAATTATAAGTGCCGCAGGCCTGTGTAATTCTTCTTTCCAAACAATTGGTTCGCCTGTTGGCATGCCCAACGAATCAAGTTTTATATAACCAATTTTGCCATTTGGGTTATCAGAAGCGAAATAATCGCCCGGGAACGAAAGCCAGATTTTGTCGTTCTTTTCAACCATAAAATTTACTGGTTCTCTCAACTTCAAATTAGACAACATCTTGCCGTGAAAGTCATAATTAATCAGCGAATCACTTCTTAAATCACCATACCAAAAGCCACTTTTTGTTGATTGAAGAATAGTAGTTAAAGCAGGGTTTTGAGTAATTGAAAATGAAGATGACTCGAACAGATGACTTTCAATTACTTGTTCATTTGGTGCAATTTCATTTGGCGAAAGACTTAAAATATAGTTGTTGAGTGTTTTCCAATCCTTCTTACTCATTCTGGCTGAATTGGCATAAACCTTGGCCTTTTCAATAGCCAAATGGGCTTCTCGCCTTAGGCCATTGTCAACTAAAGAATCATAAGGCAAGCCAGCGTGATGCATTCCTAAAATCGCTCCTTTATTAGGCAGAATAATCTTCTCCCAATCTTGCTTTGAATAAGCCGAAATTTTCGGGAGAATATGGCAACCTTGGCAATATTTAACCAGTAGCTTCTCTCCTTCTGGCGCTCCATCTATCGCTTTCCCAAAAGGCAAAGCCAACGTACCAATTACTTGATCTTTAGAATGAATTTCTCCCTTTTTCTTATTGGAATCACCTTCAGGCGCACACGAAAAAAATACCAAGGCCAAGGCCAACAAAACACAAAAACCGGCTGATTTAAACATTAGCCCAAATGTACATGCACAATGCTTTTGAGTGGTGCTTTAAATACCTTTGCACCCCAGTTAAGAAATACCATGAGCGTAAAAAGACCAAGCGATTCACTTACTACCATGACCCAATTGGTAATGCCTAACGACACCAACATTTTGGGTAAATTATTTGGTGGTCAACTACTTCATTGGATGGATGTGGTTGGTGCACTGGCGGCGTCAAAGCATTGCAGACATGTGGCAGTAACTGCGGCAGCTAACAATATCTCTTTTAAGGAGCCTATTGAATTGGGTGAAACCGTAACTCTGGTGGCCAAAGTGGTGCGTTCTTTTAATACTTCTATGGAAGTTTACATAGAAGTTTTTGCCGAGAAATTAACCGAAGGGATTAGCAGAAAATGCAACGACGCGTACTTTACCTATGTGGCTTTAGACGACAACAAACGCCCAACAAAGGTTCCAGATTTACAACCACTTACCAGCGATGAGCAAGAGCTGTTTGATAAATCGTTAATTAGAAAACAGTTAAAACTGCTCATGGCCAAGAAAATAAAATTGAGTCAGGCACCTGAATTACAGCAGCAGATTAAGAAGTGGGAGACTGAAGTTTAAGTGCTATTGTCTAGCTCCATAGACATAAGTCTGCACTACCTGTTTCTTTAAATAATCTTTAAATAGATCAAATTCTTTTTCGTTTAGCTCTAGAATGGGTTGGCCAAGAATTAGCTGTTTTGCTATTGTGCAATTTGTTGCAGATGCCAAGCTCTCAAGCTTAAGTTTTTCTGCTTCAACCTGAAATGTTTGGTATTCGAATTTATCAATCCAATTCTCAATCTCAAATTCTATTTGGGTTTTATGCTTTAGCCAATCGACTGCCTTTGAATTAATTACATAACAGAACTGATGATATTCTCCAGGTGAATAAACTTCAATGTCTTTGAATTTGGTTTTTAGATGAGCTTCCAATTCTTGCCAGAAAATAGACTCTATTTGCTTTTCGGCCCTTTTAGCAGATGGGTAAACTAAAGAGAGCGTTTTTAGTGCTTTAGGATTTCCAACTAAATAAGTAGAAGATTCAGAGTCAAACCCTTCTATCAAGTCTCTAATCCAAAGCTTTCTGCCAGAATTTACTATGGGTAACCTATTCATAATAATTGATGAGTCTTGACTTGATACCATCGAAAAATGACTCGGGGTATTAATAACAAAATCTAAAGGAAAGCCTCCATAGTGTCCCAAATACCTATTCCTATAATTGCTCATCATCTCCCTTCTCAACAAGGTATCAGGATCGTTTTTATAATAATCGGCTTCTTGCCTAGCTATCCGCATTTTATTTTGAATGCATGAACTATCAATTGGTTCTGCTTCTAAAATTGACGCAATTAAAGCCAAGGCAGTATCCATGCTTTCATTCGGAAATGTGCAGCCCAATCGCACGTAGAAAGTGTTAATCTCGGTGTCGAGTTCTATCCCATATTGTTCAAGGAATGAATTGTATTCGCCATTTGGAAAATAACCTGGCCCGCATTCTACTGCTTGCTTCAATTTAGTAATTGATTTATAATCCATGTACCACACAAACTGTATCGATGTTGGCCCGGCTGACACCTTTTCATAATACACAGATTGGCTAAATCCCATTGCAGCGTTCAACCCAAAAAGCAGCAAAAAACTAATTCTTAAAGGTTATTTGCGGTGAATTATTAGACCTTAAAGATTCTACTCTGAACTCCAAGTGGTCATTCTCTTTAATTAGCAAACCTAAAACCTTTGCAGCCCTGTTGAATGAACGCTTCGACCTAACATCTGTAGAGTAAATAGTAAGGGTTCCTTTCGGAGAAAGATTCAAGGTGTAGTTTAGTTCTTCAAGCTGCTTTTCATTTTTATTGTCGAGTGTCATTTCTCGTTTCTCAAAATCAAGCTTTACCGTACTCACTGCTACAGAATTTCTAAAAAGTTCCTTGTGCTCAAAATAGGTGTTTCTAGGGTACTCCCATTCTATATGAAAAGCCTTGTTGTGAAGATGATTTTTAATGGCATTGAATAAATCTACCTTGGTAATGGAGTCAAGGGTATTTGCTCGGTTTTTAAAAGCTTCAAGGGTTGAATAATGTTGATAGTCGGCTAATTCAATTGCCGAAGTCGTGAATAAATCTTCAGCAAAGGCCCACTTATTTCGCAGTCTTTGTTTGGCCAAATCCAATTGCTCGGCGGTTGAATAATCAAATTGGTGCATTTTATAAAGCTCAGAAAAGAAACTATCTATTGCATTTTTAGCACCCATTGGGTTGGGCTCTAAGTAAAACGAAGGCTTACCCCCAAAACCACCCGAATTGAATTTTGCATCAATGCACAAACCACTTTCAAGCAATTTTTGCCTAAAGGTTGAAGAAGGCAATTGCAGCATTTCTTCAAGCACCATTAAAGCCATTCGCTCCTTTTCGGTTTTGAGTGTGTTTGTTTTGAAGGTGAGTTTCAACCAAGGAAGCTTAACACCTGAATTCTCATAACACAATACTGTACTTTCATTTTGGGTCCAATGCTTTGTGTGCCGGTAAATCTGATTTGCTCTTTCAAGACCTACTATGTTTCTACCCCTCGGTCTCTCTGGAAGTGCATATCCATCAGCATTTTCAACCTTAAAATTGGTAGCAACTTCCAGCCCATTTTTAAAAAAATCGGACACTACTTTATTAAGCAACTCTTCATCAAAAGACGAAAGAGCAAGGACACTCAATCCATTTACATTTTTGGCTTGTGTACTTAATCTGTGATTTTCATTAAGAATACTATCGATACCATAGATGAATTCTTCATTTTCAAATGATGCTGGTAAACTACCGACTACCGTGTAAACCTTTTGATTCTTATCATTGGTATTCTGCCAGTACTTGATTTCCGAATCACCATCTTTAACTGCAAGTGTTTTCTGAACCCATATTCTTTGCCCAAAAACATCTGAAAACATCAGCGTAAATAATGCAACAATTGCCACTAATCTGGCCAATTTCAACTGCGGTTTATGTATTTTAAAACAATCCATATTATGGCGTAATGCCTTGCTTTTGAGTACTTACCTTTGCCCGCCTATAAAGCTTTATGAAGTATGAATAAAGTATTTGCAAACGCAAAAGAAGCCATTGTTGGCGTAGAAGACGGTATGACTTTTATGCTGGGTGGTTTTGGGTTGTGCGGAATTCCTGAAAACTGCATTGCGGCGTTGGTTGAACTTGGAGTTAAAAATGTAACCTGCATATCTAATAACGCCGGTGTTGATGATTTTGGCATTGGCCTTATGCTTCAAAAACGGCAGGTAAAGAAAATGATATCGAGTTACGTGGGCGAAAACGCAGAGTTTGAAAGGCAACTTTTAAGTGGTGAGCTCGAAGTTGACCTTATTCCGCAAGGCTCGTTGGCTGAAAGAACGCGTGCTGGTGGTGCTGGAATTCCCGCATTTTTTACGCCAGCTGGTTACGGAACCGAAATAGCTGAAGGCAAAGAAGTAAGAGAATACAACGGCAAACCGCATATTCTCGAAACAGCTTTAACTTCAGATTTCGCTTTTGTAAAAGCTTGGAAAGGCGACAAAGCCGGAAACTTGGTTTTTAAAGACACTGCCAGAAACTTTAACCCTTTAATGGCTATGGCTGGTAAAATAACCGTTGCCGAAGTTGAAGAATTGGTAGAACCCGGCGAGCTAGACCCTAATTTCATTCACACCCCAGGCATTTTTGTTCAGCGCATTTTTCAAGGCACCAACTACCAGAAGCGCATTGAGCAGAGGACTGTGAGGCCGAAAATTTAATTAGCCAATTGGCACTTCGTTCAATTCGACAATTTGACAATGACCATTAAGAGATCACAGAACATTATAGTTGACAAGTCTTTCGACTTTTCGTTAAAGGTTCTTGCTTTTTGTGATGGATTAGAATCAAATAAAAAGTACGTCCTGTCTCGTCAATTATTGAAAAGTGGAACATCAATTGGTGCAAATGTTAGGGAAGCTCAGAATGCTGAAAGTTTAGCTGATTTCATTCATAAAATGAAGATTGCTCTCAAGGAATCAGAAGAAACTGACTATTGGTTAAGCCTCTGCGATAAATCAGAACTTTATCCAAACTGTCAGGAGCTACTTGATTTAAACGCCGAATTGTGGCGAATACTTACATCGATTATTTCTAAATCTAAACAGAAAACCAAAATTGGCTAATTGTTTAATTGGCTAATTGTCAAATTTTAAAGAATGCTTGATAAATACGGAATCGCAAAAAGAATAGCCCAAGAGTTAGAAGACGGGTTTTATGTGAACCTAGGAATTGGAATTCCTACCCTTGTGGCCAATTATATACCTGAAGGAATTGACGTTGAACTTCAATCAGAAAATGGATTGTTGGGCATGGGCCCTTTTCCGTTTGAAGGCGAAGAAGACGCAGATTTGATTAACGCCGGAAAGCAAACGGTAACTACCCTTCCTGGCTCGTCAGTGTTTGACAGTGCTACCAGCTTTGCCATGATTCGCGGACAGCATGTTCACCTCACTGTTTTGGGTGCTATGGAAGTTTCGCAAAACGGAGACATTGCTAACTGGAAAATTCCAGGTAAAATGGTAAAAGGCATGGGCGGTGCTATGGATTTAGTGGCTTCGGCCAAAAACATTATTGTTGCCATGATGCACACTAATAAAGAAGGTGAATCTAAACTTTTACCGTCGTGCACCTTACCCATAACTGGCGTTAAGTGCGTAAAGAAAGTGGTTACCAACTTGGCCAGTTTAGAAATAAAAGATGGTGCTTTTCATTTATTAGAAAGAGCTCCTGGCGTGAGTGTTGAAGACATTATTAATGCTACCGCCGGCAAACTAATAGTGCCTGATTTTGTTCCTGAAATGAAAATAGATTAGTGAAAGGTGAAAAGTTAAAAGTGAAAGGTCCGAACACCTTTCACCTTTAACTTTTCACTTTAAACTTATAATAATGACGATTGAACATTTTAAAACTACATAAACAAACAAAATGACTAAAGTAAGTGTAATAGGTGCCGGAAACGTTGGTGCCAGTGTAGCCGAGTATTTAGCTATTAAAGAAATAGCCAACGAAATTGTATTGCTCGACATTAAAGAAGGCTATGCAGAAGGCAAGGCCATGGACTTAAATCAATGTGCTACCCTAAACGGTTACAATGCACATTTAACCGGTTCTACTAACGATTATTCTGCTACCGCGGGCTCTAAAGTAGTAGTAATTACTTCTGGTATTCCACGTAAACCAGGCATGACCCGCGAAGAGTTAATCGGAACCAATGCCGGTATTGTAAAATCGGTTACTGAAAACGTTCTTAAATACTCTCCTGATGCCATTTTGGTGGTTATTTCTAACCCAATGGACACCATGACTTATTTATGCGCCAAAACCAGTGGTCTACCTAAAAACCGTGTAATTGGTATGGGTGGAATTCTTGACAGTGCTCGTTTTAAATACCGTTTAAGCGAAGCCATTGGTTGCAACCCTAACGATCTTCAAGGTGTGGTAATTGGCGGCCATGGTGATACTACCATGATTCCTTTAACTCGCCACGCTTCTTATAACAGCACGCCTGTTTCTCAGCATCTTTCAGCTGAAAGACTAGAGCAAGTTTCTGCTGACACTATGGTTGGTGGTGCCACCTTAACCAAATTACTAGGCACTTCTGCTTGGTATGCACCTGGTGCTGCCGGCGCGGCATTGGTAGAAGCCATTGTTAGAGACGGAAAGCGCTTAATGCCTTGTTCAGTTTACCTAGAAGGTGAATATGGCCAAAGCGACATCTGCATTGGTGTGCCTGTAATTATTGGCGCCAACGGATGGGAAAGAGTGGTTGAATATGACCTAAACGAAGAAGAACAAGCTAAATTTAAGGCAAGTGCTGATGCAGTTCGAAACATGAATGATGCATTGGAGTTGTAGGATAGAATTTAGAAGATAGAATACAGAATGTAGAAGGGATTGTCTGACGGCAATCCCTTCTTTTTTTATACTGTTTAATCATTCCACAGCCGTTCGCTAGATCTAGAAAATTTTGACCAAAAAATATCTTAACCAACCAATTAATAAAATTGGTATGTTTGGTTGGCATTAAGAATTTAAAACACTAGATTATGAGTAAGTATTTAGCAGAATTTATTGGAACATTTTGGTTGGTTTTGGGTGGTTGCGGAAGTGCGGTTTTAGCAGCGGCATTTCCAGAGCTAGGCATTGGCTTTGTTGGCGTTTCGCTGGCTTTTGGTTTAACCGTTATGACTATGGCCTATTCCATTGGCCATATTTCAGGATGCCATTTAAACCCAGCCGTTTCAATTGGGCTTTGGATGGGTGGCCGTTTCGAAGCCAAAGAATTGGTTCCATACATTATTTCGCAAGTTATTGGCGGTATTGCCGGCGCAGGGGTTCTTTATCTCATTGCAAGCGGAAAAGCCGGTTTTGAAGTGGGTGGATTTGCAGCCAATGGTTTTGGAGAAAATTCTCCGGGCGGTTATAGCATGACCTCGGCATTGGTAACTGAAATTGCCATGACCTTCATGTTCTTGATCATTATTCTTGGCGCAACCCACTCAAAAGCACCAAAAGGATTTGCAGGTATAGCCATTGGTTTAGGTCTTACCTTAATTCACTTAATTAGCATTCCTGTTACAAACACTTCAGTTAATCCGGCAAGGAGTACTAGCCAAGCCATTTTTGCAGGTGGTTGGGCTATTGAGCAATTATGGTTATTCTGGGTAGCTCCAATTATAGGTGCCATTCTGGCTGGCTTAATTTACAAAGCCATGTCGCCAGATAATGGAGAAGAATAGAATGTAGAAATTTAGAATACAGAATACAGAATGAAGAAGGGGTTGTCAGGCGGCAATCCCTTTTTTATTTTACCAATAAATTTTTCATTGCTTCTAAAACCCATGAAAGCTGGGCTTTAGAAAGCTGTAACATATTTTAAGTTTTGAGATTAGGTGGCAATTGCAACCCTTTTTCGCATTAGTTCGTCTTGCTATTTAGAAAGTCGGGTAAAACCAGACTACCGCTCATTCTAACATTAGAAACCAACTTTAACCTAACCAATGAACGTGCGAATTTTTTGACCAACAATGACCCATTTT
>JAGQWA010000260.1 GCA_020437725.1 Bacteroidota bacterium
ATTTCATCAAAAACCTTCTTTCTAACAGCAAAACCACAGCCCCAAAAAATGTTGTTATAAAACTCATCATCAATCAGTTTTGATTCATTTTTAACCGGATGGTCAGGTTCGCCCGTAAAAAAATTTTCGATGTCTAAAGCAAGAATGCCCACGTTGTCTTCTTCGTGTGCTTCGAAGGTGTTTACCAGTTTTTGAAGCGCATCTTGTGATTTAAAAACCGCATCATCGTCGATAAAAACCACATAGTCGCCAGTTACGGTATCTACTCCCAAGTTTCTTCCACGACTAACCCCCAAATTCTCGCCGCTATTTACATATTTAACTTGTGTTTTTTGCTCTGAAGGCAGTTGCTCTACATACTGCTCACAAGCACTGTAATTTTTGGTTGAACCATTGTTAATTACAACTACTTCAAGCTCATGACCTTTGGGTGTATCAGTTTCAAACAGCACGTTTTTCATGGCATCAACCGTTTCGTCAGGACGGTTGTAGCTGATAATGATGATGGAGACTTTGGGCATGTTGCAAATATAATTTGACGCTACGCTTAATGGGATAATTAGACAATTTGGTCGCTGCGCTCAATTAGGCAATTAGCCAATGGAATTAATTTGAAAATTTGGCAATTTGAAAATGGACGCTTCGCTTAATGTGACAATTTGATCGCTGCGCTCAATTAGTCAATTAGCCAATGGATTGAATTTGAAAAATAGACGCTTTGCTTAATATGGTAATTATCGCTTCGCTTAAATTGGATAATGTGATAATGGATTTTGCTTGCGCAAAATTTAACATACAACATTGAGCATTTATTATTGAATTAGCCATTAGGGCATTCAAGTGACTAGAAACTAGAGAAAAGTAATTAGTCTGGTGTGTCATAAAGTTGAAAAGTTAGATAAAATGATCAATTTCAATCTTTAGACTTTGGACATTGGACATTGGAAAAGCCATTCATTTAACATTAACCATTTAAAATTAGCCACGTTGGCTGAGTACCCGCCTGTAGGAAAGGCAGGAAACCGAAGCCCCTTATCTCATTATCTAGTTAACTAATTATTAATGAGCTAAAGCACTAATTCACTGAAAAACTAAAACACTAAAAAGAAAAAACCAGCCCCACCCATCTGGCAGAGCTGGCATCTTTCTTACTCGTATCTAAGGGCATTAACAGGATTGGATTTGGCGATTTTCATGGTGTGAAAACCTACAATCATCACTGATGACACAAGCGCTATGAGAAAAGCTAAAAGAAAGCTAAGAAAGGGGGTTGGAACCTGGTAGGCAAAACTCTCTAGCCACTTCTGCATAAGGTAGTAGTTGGCCGGAACAGTAATGATGAAGGCGATTAGGAGCAGCACAAAAAACTCGCGCGTTATGCGCCATGAAATGTTTACTACTGATGCCCCAAGTATTTTTCGCATGCCTATTTCTTTCGTTTTGGTTTCAACCGCAAATGATATAAGTGCAAACAGCCCTAAAACTGCTACTACGATTGATATAATCGCAAAGTACGTGAAGACGGTTTGCATCTGTTGTTCATTTCTATAATTGTTCTTTATGGATTCATTAAGGAAGGTATAATCAAATACATGGCCGTTGGAGATCTCGTTCCAAACATCTTCAATGGCTGAAATGGTTTCTCGATAATCGCCCTTTTGAAGCCGTAAAACCAAATTTGAATTGCCATTTGGCGAGAATAAAATGATGAGTGGTTCTAGTGGATTATGAAGTGACATGTAATGAAAATCTTTAACCACGCCAATCACTTTTCCATCGTTTGCAGCCGACATGTTGGGCCCAATGTTCCATTGTATGCGTTTGCCAATAGCTTCATTTTCCCAACCAAACATTCTAACCGCTGTTTCATTAACCAAAAAACCTTGTTGAACATCTGTTTGAATTTCATTCGAAAAGTTTCTGCCTTCTACCAATTCCAACTGCATTAGGTCAAGAAAATCTTCGTCAACCCCAAAAAACCGTTGAGTTCTTTCCTGCAATTTGCCGTCCATTTCTATTCTAAACATCAACTCACCCGTTCTAGATGTTGGAATAAGGGCCTTCCCTACTTTTTCAACCCCGGCAATTTGTTCAACCTTGTTAAAAAGAACTGGAATTTGCCTTCTAAACGCCGTATCAGCAGGTAATGGCACCGAAACCAAATTGTGCTGATCAAAGCCCAAATTCTTCTCAGCTAAAAAATTGAGTTGGTTATTAATGAGCAATGTTCCGGTTATCATAAACAACGAAAACACAAATTGCAATAGAATGAGAAACTTTCTAAAGCCACCTATTCCACCAGCTTTAACTGTATTGCTTTTCAGCACATCAACTGGCTGAAACCTGCTAAGAATAAGCGCAGGATAACTGCCTGCTCCAACGCCAACTACAAGCACAATTAGAAAGATGGTGTAAAGAATCATTGGCTCAAAAACGTCAATAGTTTCAAAGCTTTTACCCGTTAATGTATTAAAGGGTTGAAGCAGAATCTCTACCAAACCCAAGCCAATTAAACAGGCTATTGCTGTTATTAAAAGACTCTCGCCAATGAACTGTTTTTTAAGCTGAAAAGCACTTACTCCCAGGGTTTTTCTGAGCCCCACTTCTTTGGCTCTTTTGGTGCTCTGAGCCAGCGATAGGTTAATGAAATTGAACGCTGCTATCGCCAAAATAAAGATTGCCAACAGACTAAATATGAGCAGATAAGTTTCGTTTCCCTTTGGTAAATCATACTCTTTTTGGTTTTGAAAATGAAGCTCAGTTAAAGGATAAATATCGTAGGTAATGCCACCCGATATTTCGTTTACTTCAACCCAGGGTTGAACGTATTTCTTCTCAAACTCTACCAGTTTGTCTTCAAAGTCTTTTTCAGAAATGGGCTGAGTAAAAAGCAGATACGTATGAAACCCAATTCTAAACCAATCTTGGTTTAAAGCCGAAATGGCTTGTGGTGGCAGAGCATTTAAACTTCCTAACCCATCATATAGAAATTCCGTGTTTGAAGGTTGATCTTTCATAATGCCCGTAATGGTGAGCACACTATTATTCACCTTAATGGGTTGGTTCATAGGATCTTCATCACCAAAATATTTTTTGGCCATACTCTGAGAAACCACAAATCCTGTTGGTGATGCTAAGGCAGTTTTCGGATCTCCTTTCACCAATTCAATATCAAAAACTTGAAAAATGGCACTGTCTGTTAATGCCAAATTAGATTCATTAAAAACCTTGTCATCAACCCTTACCGAAACGCCATTTTGCATGTTTTGAAAACGAACAAATCCTTCTACTTCAGGATAGTCATTTTTAATGGTTGGGCCAACAGCCAAGCTGGTTAATGCACTTTCTAACTCTCCATTAAAAAACAAGGTGGCATTTACCTTATAAATGCGGTCTTTCTTAGAATGATATTGGTCGAAAGAAAGCTCGTGAAACACATTTAGCGCAATGAGAATGCAGCAAGAAATGCCAACTGCCAGCCCAAAAATGCTAATGAAAGCATAGACTTTATTGCGCACCAAATGCCTTATGGCTATTTTAAAATTGAGCATAATTAATTGGGTTTTGGTGTGAATTAAAGTGCGTGAATGGTTGGTTGTTCGGTTGAAGTAATTATTTGCCCGTCAAGCATTTGCACAACCCTTTTGGCATAAGCCGCATCGTGTTGCGAGTGCGTTACCATTACAACCGCGGTGCCGCCTTCGTTTAGGCTAGAAAGCAATTGCATTACTTCGGCACCATGGTGAGAATCGAGATTTCCAGTTGGCTCATCAGCCAGCACAATTTTGGGCGTTGTAACAACGGCACGTGCCACCGCAACTCTTTGTTGTTGCCCGCCCGAAAGTTGCTGCGGAAAATGCTTGGCTCGGTGAGCAATGCCCATTCTTTCAAGTAAGTTTTGCGTTCGTTCTTTTCGCTCTGCTTTTGGCACTTTTAAATAAACCAACGGAAGCTCAACATTTTCAAAAACGGTAAGCTCATCAATTAAATTAAAGCTTTGAAAAACGAAGCCAATATTCGATTTACGAACGTTGGCTCTTAGCTTTTCGGGGAGATTACCCACTTCATTTCCATTTAGAAAATACTCGCCTTCAGTAGGTGAATCTAGCAGGCCAATTATGTTAAGCAGTGTAGACTTACCGCAACCAGATGCCCCCATTATGGCCACAAATTCGCCCTCCTGCACTTCCAGATTTATGCTGTTGAGTGCAGTGGTTTCAATATCGTCAGTAAAGTATTTTTTGGTAAGATTTTTAATGGAAATCATGGTGTTATTTCAGTTTAAGTTGTTCAATTTCAAGGAATGATTCATAATTGGAAATGAGTACTTGGTCTCCGGGTTCAAGGCCTTCAAGTACTTCTATGTGAGTAATATTCTGCCTTCCCAGTTTTATGTTGCGCTTATGGCCGTTTCCGTCAGTATCAATTACAAAAACCCATGTACCGCCAGTGCTTTGGTAAAACCCGCCCTTTGGTATTAGAACTGATTCAGAAACAGCGCTTAATGATATTTTGAGCTGGAATAATTGACCACGAGTTAGATTGGCAGGAACTTGCTCAGTAAAGTGCAATTCAACTTCGAATTGAGAGCCCGTAACCGTAGGTGAAACCTTTGCAATAGTTAGTTCAAAATCCTTATCACCATAAGCAAAAGTGGCCTTTTGCCCTACCTTAATTCTGTTCAGGTAGTATTGGTCAACCATGGCAGTTATCTTGAATTCACCAAGCTGGTCTATCCTACCAAGACTAGAACCCTTCACTTTGCTTTCGCCTTCTTCATGGTCAAATGAATTTAATTGGCCATCCATTGGCGCCTTCACCACCAAATTGTCCAAATTGGCTCTTATTGCTTCAAGGTTTCGCTCCATTAATTCAATAGATTGGTCAATTCTATTCAACTGTGTTTGTCGATATAATTGGTCTTCTTGCACGCGCAATTGGGTAAGTGCATGCTTCTTCTTTAAATATTGGTAATTGGTTTTGGAGTTGAAATATTCAATCTCACTAATCATCTCCTTTTTGGCCATTAAAG
>JAGQWA010000261.1 GCA_020437725.1 Bacteroidota bacterium
CTAACCCGCCAAGTTCGCTACCTAGACAAGGTAGTTGATGAATTAGCTAAAGGCAGAAAGATGGAGAAGATTATGCGAGGGTGAAGCTTTAAGCAGCCCTCAATTAAAATTGGGGGTAAGAACATTTCGAGCTGTCAACACTGCACATTTTTTACCCTGAGTTTTCACTCAGAGCCGCCACTTAAAAACTAACCTGAATCCCCGTAATAAAATGCCTTTGCGGTCTCCAAATGGCAGGGTTGTCTGGTGGGCTTCCGTATGAGCGTGGGTCGCGTGGGTCTAGGTATCTTGGGTCGCGGTAGTTTGATGGCAAATCGTCGCCATAGGCATAACCTTGGCCCGTTACAGGATTAATGATGGCGGCATTCATATTATTGAACACATTGGTAATTTCTAGCTTATAGGTAATGTTCACCTTCTTTTTAATTGACCACCATTTCTGGAAACTCAAATCGGCCCAAAACCAATTAGAACCTATTTCAGAGTTCTGCGCATCAGGATTTGCATCAATTTCATAAATAGGTCTTCCTGAAACGGGTTCATAACCTTGTAATAAATAGGGTGTATATCTTCTTCCTGAACGGTAATTGCCTTCAAAATAGAGTTTAAAATGGTTCAAATTTTTCACTCGTTTAAACAGGCCTTCTTCGTTATCGCAGATAAACAAGGTGTTGAACTTTAAATCCATTGGGGTATCCCACGGCATCGGAAATTCTCTGGTATCTTCTCTATTACCCGTGTTTAGAATGTCGTTTAGCGTTTCTGATGGCGACGAACTCTGGCCAGTAACTCTTGAAAACGACGCACTTACCTGCCCGTTAAACCACTTGTTTACACGCTTCAAATAACTGAATTCAACACCGCGCGTTCTCACATAATCAGAGTTAATGGGCATTGAACGGGTAACGTTTCTTCCTGTAACATCAGGCACTTCTATAGATGCGTAGGTGATAAAGTCATAACGGTCTTGCCAGTAAGCAGTAAAGGTGAAAACATCATCAGAAGTGATTTGCGATTTCAAACCCACTTCATAAGCAATGTTTACTTCCGGATTCAGATTTGGATTGCCTAGTCTTCTAAAAGTAGAACGGTCAGTATATTCAGGATTTAAGCCTGTATAAACCTGTGTTGGGTGCGGCAATCTCATGGAGTGATTATATGAGAAGTGCATTACTTGGTTTACGCTTATTGGAAACGAAGCCGAGATTTTTGGCAAGAATCTCATTTTCATTCGTCTGCCCAAGAGACCAACGGTTTTATCTAAATAATCAGCCCTAATTTCATCTCTAATTGGTGATGTTGGTGCTGCAACCGCATCATCAACAAATTGCCCCGGTGCCCAATATTCAAATCGGCCGCCAACTTTGGCAATTAAACCTTTGTAATTCACTTTTTCTTCTAAGAATAAAGCGCCATTCCAAGGCGTTGCCGCCCAAATCTCAGAGCTCTCTCCTAGTCTATAGGTTTGCGATTCTTCGCCATTAGCCAATTGAATAGGTGCGCCAACCCAAGGTTTATTTACATCTATCCAAAGCAGGTTTTGGGTTTTGTGCTCATAACCAAATTGCAATCTGTTTTTGGTGTTTTTCGAGTACAAATTACCCACCCATTTTAGGGCGTATTCTTCAAAATAATGATGGTGCCATTGGGTGCTAATTCCACCATTATTATACAAGCCAGGGCCTGGTTCAACAAATGCCGTATCGCTGCCTGGATTAAAGTAACTTACTGGTGCTGTTACAATTGAACGCGGCTCAAATTCTTGATCAACTTGATCAGGACGCCAATCTCTGCCATTTGCATCTGCTCTTAGAGTGGCGAACAAACGGCTTGCCGTAACCTTATATCCAAACCTTGGACCCGTGCTATGATTCCAGTTGGCAATTAGCAAGTTTTTATCGTGGGCAAAGGTGGTTGCATTATCGGGCTGAAGATGAAAATCCCATTGATAACCAGGAGTAAACGGTGGATCGTTGGTGGTAATTCTTAAGCTGTTGATATCTTGATTAACATTAATGCTTCGCATGTACGAAACCATAATGCGTTTCTTCGGGTCAATGTCGTAATTCAGCTTTACCAAACCCGACCATCTATTGTCTTGATAAGGCATCCAAAAATCAGATTCGAACCAAGAGCTATGTAATTGATCAGCTGGATTTTGAATAAACAAGTCGTTGAATTCCGTTTTGAAGGAAGTATAGAATTTAAGCTTGTTTTTAAGCGCTTTTTTCAAGAATGGCCCACCTAAATTAAACTCTGCTACTTGATGATTGAATACACTATTCCAATCAGAATTAAACCCAAAATTATCTCTTGAATAAGAAGCGTAGCCGTTTAATTTATCGCCGCCAGTTCTGGTTTGGGTATTTACAACGCCTGAAGTGGCATTTCCAAACTCTGCCCCAGAACCACCTGTGCTAACGCTAATATTACTAATGGCATTGGTTCCTAAATCAACGCCAAAACCAGTACCAGTTAAAGGGTCTTGAGCAGAAACACCATCAATGTAAAAACCTGCTTCGTAGGTTCTTCCACCCCTAATATGCACGCCCGAAGGAGTATTAACAATACCAGCCTGTGTGTTAAGAACACCTTGAATATCTCTGCTTGGCCCAGCATCTAGTTTATCTGTGCTTACACTCACCGAACTACTCGATTCTTCAATATCAACAAGTGGTTTTTCTCCTACTATGGTTACTCCTTCTCCAAGTGAAACCACGCTAGACTCAAGCGCAAAATCTACCTGTTTTTGTTCGCCTTTTCCAACTTTTATTCCGGTTTGAATAAGCTGATTATAGCCAATATAACTTACCTGAATGGCGTATTCTCCTGGTTTAACTTCAGGAATTTCGTATTGCCCTTTAACATTGGTTGCTGCACCATAAGAAGTGCCTTTAACATAAATGGTAGCGCCGATAAGGGGCTTCTTGGTTTCTTTATCGGTAATAGCGCCGAAAATTTTGCCATTTTGAGCAAAACCTGCACTGCCAATTAAAAGGCCTATTACTACCAATACCAACTTATGCATTAACCAAAATTTGAAGCAATTTTAAGGCTATTTAAAGTCTGATTCAATACTAATATGATGAATTCCACTCTCCCAATTAGTACTTAACAGAGAAATAATTTTCTTCATGAACTTCTCATTATTCAAAAAATCAAAGTCGGTTACATCAAGCACCAAAATGGGGTATTTATTCATGTGCTTTAAATATTCGAAATATGACTTGCTTAAACTGTCTAAATAGTTTTGGTCAATATCATTTTCCATTTCCCTGCCGCGCTTGGCAATATTGGCTTTAACATGCTCAATGTCAGCAGTTAGAAATAAAATAATATCAGGTGTGGGAATTGATTTTGAAAGAACCGAATACAGCTTTTTATAAAGCGAAAAATGTGGGTCGTTAAGATTTAAACGAGCAAATATTCTTGACTTATCAAAGAAATAATCTGAAACAATTGATTGACTGAAAAGACTCTGCTCAAACTCGCTTTCAAATTGCTGAAAACGTTCAACCAAAAAGCCCACTTCGGTAGGAAAAGCATACCGTTCTGGATTCGTGTAGAATTTCTCTAAAAAGGTATTGCTCACAAATTCTTCTAAAATGAGCCTGGCATTTAGCATCTCAGACAATTGGGTGGCTAAAGTGGTTTTGCCAACTCCAATTACACCTTCAATGGCTATGTATTGGTATTTAATGCTCATTCTGGCTTTGAATTCAGTTTTTCTACCTCTAAATTATCTGGGCATTGATCTAGTAATTGACTTTGTGTTTTCATTAAAACAGGATGAACAAATGCTGAGTCAATTTCAACTAGCGGCACCAAAGTAAATCGCCGGTTTTGAATTTCTGGGTGCGGAATGGTAAGTTCTTCTTCATTTAACCGCGTTTGTTCCTGATACAGAATGTCAATGTCAATTACCCTTTCTCCCCATTTTTCAAATCGAACTCTACCCAATTCCAACTCAATTTTCAAAAGCTTATCTAGGAGTTCAATAGGTTTCATTTCAGTCTCAATTACAAGCACTTGATTGAGAAATGCCTGCTGATTTTCCTTGCCCCAAGCTGCGGTTTGATAAACGCTCGAGAGCTTTTCAATTTTCCCGAAAACGGCAATTTCTTTCAAAGCCGTTTTCAGGTTTTCAATTCGGTTGCCAAGGTTTGTTCCTAATAAAAGATGGTATTTCAACAAGTTTTTTGAAAAATGATGAGCAAAAGTATTGTGCAATTGTTAGCACTGGGGGAATTGAAATGTGCAAAGCTTATGGGGTTCACAATTATTAGTAGCTGCCTTAAGTATTGCTCAATACATTTGCCCAGCTTCAATAGAATACAAATCGTTTTTATTCGAATGAAAAACAACATTTTACAAATGAAAAAGGGAGTAGCTACTTTCCTTTTTTGCCTTTTCACAATCCTTTATAGCCCCTTTGCCAAAGCTCAGTCAGAAGTTACTTCATCAGAAATCCGACATGAAATTGAAGGTTTAAAAACCGTTGGAAGTGTGATGTATTTGGCGGCTCACCCTGACGATGAGAATACTCGTTTAATTGCTTATTTATCAAAAGGAAGGCATTTAAAAACTACTTATTTATCGCTAACTCGTGGCGATGGCGGACAAAACCTAATTGGTACCGAAAAAGGCGATTTACTTGGTGTGGTTAGAAGCCATGAGTTGGGCCAAGCCAGGGTAAAAGATGGTGGCGAGCAATGTTTTACCAGAGCCATTGATTTTGGTTATTCAAAAACTGCCAATGAAACTTTTTCATTCTGGAACAAAGAAGAAGTGCTTAAAGATGTTGTATGGAATATTAGAAAAGTGAAGCCAGATGTAATAATTACGCGTTTTCCGCCTGATTATAGAGCTGGCCACGGCCACCACACTGCTTCGGCAATGTTGGCCATTGAAGCCTACAAAGCCGCAGCCGATAAAAACTTTAAGTTTAATGATGCCAGAGATGGCGAGCTAAAGCCATGGAAAGTTAAACGGGTGGTTTGGAACACATCA
>JAGQWA010000262.1 GCA_020437725.1 Bacteroidota bacterium
AGTCTTGTAAAAATTGAACTTGAAAGTGAAGCCGATAAATTAAAAATTGAGTCAGAAGCTGAAATGGAGATTTATAAAGTGGTTCAAGAAGCATTAATGAACATTATTAAACACGCTAAAGCTGAAAATGTAGAAATTCATATCGGTATAATAGACGAAGAATTTCAAGTTATTATTGAAGACGATGGCAGAGGCTTTGATATTGAAAATACTAGAAACGGACTAGGTATGAGCAATATGCAAAGCAGAATTGAAAAATTAAAAGGCAAACTAATTATTGATTCTAAATTAGGAAGGGGCACTAGTATAATAGCAGAAATACCATATAAACAATTAATTTAATGGCTGAAGTAATTAAAGTAATGTTGGTTGACGACCATCAAGTAATGATTGATGGTTTGGCTTCAATTTTTGAAAATAATAACAATTATGAAGTTGTAGGGAAATTTAATGCTGCCAACTTGGCCTTGCTTAAAATTAACGATAACAAACCACATGTTATTCTTATGGACATTAATATGCCTGTAATGAATGGTCTAGAAGCTACAAAAATTGTGAAGGAAAAATATGATGACATAAAGGTGCTAATTTTAAGCATGAATAATGACTTTGACAGCATTTCTACCGCCGCCACTATAGGGGCTGATGGATATATTTTGAAAAATGCTGGCATAGAAGAAATAACCAAGGCCGTGCAAAAGATCTATGAAGGCGGAACTTATTATGGTGCAGAAGTTTCGTCAGCACTTTTAAAAGGAATTAGAATTCAACAATACGCTGATGGGAACCAGCCAATAGTCCCTAAAAAAACAGCAACTGAGATTATTGAAGCACTAACAGATAAAGAGCGATTGGTGCTAAAATACATTTGCAATGACTACAAAATGTCTGAAATAGCAGATATAATGAAACGCAGTGAGTTTACCATTGTTACGCACAAAAGAAATATTTTTAAAAAGCTGGAAGTGAGTAGCATAGGTAGCTTAATTAGACTCTGTTACGATTTGGGAGTATTAGATTTAATATCAGAAGAGTAGAAACTTCTACCTCAAATAGGGTAGAAAAAAATTTGAAAAATCACCTTTTTAGGCTAGAAATTCATTTTTAGTTTGCTCTACGTTTGAATCATCAATTTCAATAAAAGAAAAAGATGAAAAAGCAAGCGAAAATAATTCTACTGGTATTGATTCTGCTTCTCGGCAACAAGGCTGCAAGAGCTAGTTTCGCATCAACTGATACATCAAAGCCTGCTTCACATGTTGAAATTAATAACGGGCAACTAGCAATTAATAACCTTCACTCGAACCAAGTATCGTACATAAAAGTTCTTGATGCCAGCGGAAAACTTGTGCTGTATATAAATGCCGAAAACCCTTCTACTCAAATAAACTTGGTGGATCTAACCGACGATACAGTATGGGTATTGATTGGTTTTAAAAACCAACAAGTTGAAATTCAAAAATTAGAAATAAGAGATTTACACTAATGCCTTTAGTTTAAATGGATGGCAGAAGTTTACTCACACTTGCTGCAAAAATTCTTCAAATACCCTTCTGCCATCCTCATTTCCTAAAATGCCTTCAGAAGCTCTTTCAGGGTGAGGCATCATACCAAAAACGTTTCTGACTTCATTGGTGATTCCTGCAATATTGTTTACGCTTCCATTTGGATTTGAAGCTGCATTTACATTGCCATTTTCATCACAATATCTAAACAAAACTTGGCCATTTTCTTCAATGCTTTTAATTACATCTTTGTTGGCATAGAAATTACCTTCGGCATGCGCTATTGGTACTTTAATTACTTCATTGTGGGTGTAATTCTTAGTAATAACCGTGTTGGTATTAGCCACTTGTAAATGCACATTTTTACAAATAAACTTTTGGCTAGTATTTCTCATTAAAACACCTGGCAGCAAATGAGATTCACACAAAACCTGAAACCCATTGCAAATACCCATTACGTACCCTCCTTTATTGGCAAATTGAATTACTTCTTGCATAATTGGAGAGAAACGAGCTACAGCGCCACTTCTCAAATAATCTCCATACGAAAAACCACCTGGAAGCAAAATAAAATCAACGCCTTTTAAATCGTGGTCTTTGTGCCAAAGTTCTACGGTGTTATACCCTAAAACATCTCTAAGTACGTGAACTGTATCGTGATCGCAATTTGAGCCCGGAAACGTAACTACTCCAAATTTCATGTTGTGCTAAATAAACCGCAAAGCTAAAATGGTAAGCTGGTCATTCTTAACTTTTATGTGTAGAGTTTTCACCATTCACTAAGTATAAGTGTTAATCCATCTAAAATACAATCCATTTCACAAGAATTATAAAATCAAAGCAGCTATAATGATGTTACTTGCATCTAGTTTTTACCAGCACTCCCAAATGAATAATTTTCTTTTCACTTCAATTGTAGTTTTACTAGCCTTGGCTGGCTATAATTATTACAATACCTACGTTAATATAATGGCCAACTACACCCAAGGTCTCATATTGGTTATACTTACTTCTATCGCTTTGGCATCTTTTTTCATCAAAAGCAAAAAAGTAAAGCCGCTTATAAATTCGTAACTTAAGTATTAAAAAACCATGCTTAAAAAGCTGTTGTATTACTTAAATCCGTTTGCTAAAAGAGATGAGTTAGCAAAAAATAACTTGAGTTTAATTGCAATGCATGGAATAAACAGAATTAGTATTTACCTGTTTATCGTTGCTTTGATAGTTATTGCTGTTCGTTTACTTGGCTAGAAACTTTTAGATCTATCTTATCTTCTGTTGAAGAGGTTTTGTTTTGATTTAGCAGCTTTTTGGCTTCAAAAATAGGCTGTTCTTTTTCCTTAATTTGCTCAATTACGCGATCGTACATAGGCCTAAACACTTCAGGTGTTTCACTATACCATTTCATGCTTTTTTCAAACTCTTCAACACTTAAATCGTGCTTCTTTAAAGTTTCAGTGTAATTTAAATATGCAATACTGTCTTGCACTCCACGCGGTATTCTGCCTAAATGTGCCTCAGCTTCGGCTAAATGAATGCTGCTCAAAACATCAATCATTTTATCTTTTGGTAAAATATCTTTAGGTGGAGCCAATTCGCTTGGCTTTTCTTTGCAAGCACTTAGTATTGCCATTATCATTAATACGCTAAAAAGATATTTCATTGATAAATATTGAAGCTTACCAAAAGATTCTTGCAAAGGTTAACTCTTACAATGCAACATTGGTTGCAGTTTCAAAAACTAAACCAAATGAAGATTTAGAAGCGCTTTACCATCAAGGGCAAAGAGTTTTTGGAGAAAATAAAGTGCAGGAAATGTGCAATAAGCACGAATCACTTTCAGGTAATTACCAATGGCATATGATTGGCCATTTGCAACGGAACAAGGTAAAGTATATGGCCAATTTTGTTTCGCTTGTTCACGGGGTTGATTCATTACAATTACTGAAAGAATTAAATAAACAAGGTGCTAAAAATGAACGTGTTATAAGCTGTTTGTTGCAAGTGCATATTGCCAAAGAAACCACAAAATTTGGTTTTAACTATGCCGAAGTTGAAGAACTTATTAGCAACAATGCATTAATTGAACTTTGCAATGTTGAAATAATAGGATTAATGGGTATGGCCACTAATACCGATGATTCCGGTCAAGTGAGATCTGAGTTTAAAAAGTTGAATTCATTCTTTGAAAATTGCAGGTCAACTATGGCAAACAGTGTTTTTAACGTGCTTTCAATGGGCATGTCAGGCGATTATGAAATGGCACTTGACGAAGGTAGTAATATGGTGAGAATAGGCAGCTTAATTTTTGGAGATAGAAACTATGACAATTAATCTGTCAAAATGTCTAATAAGTAAGAGATTTATGTCTTAAAACCGTGCTGGCATAAGCCTTGAGTACAACCCGAAAAAATCAATTAATAAAACCATGAGTAAATCGGGCACATTACACGTACATACCGAGAATATATTTCCCATTATTAAGAAGTTTCTTTATTCAGACCACGAGATCTTCTTGCGCGAACTGGTATCTAACGCAGTTGATGCTACTCAGAAAATAACCATGTTGAGTCAAAAAGGCGACTACAACAGCGAAGTGGGAGATACAACCATCAGCGTAAAAATTGACAAAGAAGCCAAAACGCTCACCATTACCGACTCTGGTATTGGAATGAGCGAAGAAGAAATTGAAAAGTACATTAACCAAATTGCTTTTTCAAGTGCTGAAGAATTCGTAGAAAAATTCAAAGACCTCGACGACAAGAAGTCAATAATAGGCCATTTTGGTTTGGGTTTTTACTCTGCTTTTATGGTGGCCAATGTGGTAGAAATTAACTCAAAATCATACACCGATGCGCCGGCCGTTCATTGGAGATGCGAAGGAACTACCAACTTTGAGTTGGGTTCTTCAGAAAAAGAAGCGCGTGGAACTGAAATTATTCTTCATATAAACGAAGACTCAGTAGAGTTTTTAGAAGATGCCAGGATTAAAACCTTACTTGAGAAGTATTGCAAATTCATGCCAGTTGCCATCAAATTTGGCGATGATGAAGAACCACTAAATAATACTTCGCCACTTTGGTTAAAACAACCTAGTGAAATTAAAGAAGAAGAATACGGCGAGTTTTATAAGGAAATGTTCCCATTTCAGGCTGATCCATTGTTCAATATTCACTTAAATGTTGACTATCCTTTTAACCTAACGGGCATTCTTTATTTCCCAAAAATTGACAACGCTGTAAATCTTGAAAAGAGCAAAATTCACTTGTATTCAAATCAAGTTTTTGTTACTGATCATGTAACCGATATTGTTCCAGAATTCTTAACGCTTCTTCATGGCGTAATCGATTCTCCTGATATTCCACTTAACGTTTCAAGAAGCTATTTGCAGGCCGATGGAAATGTGAAGAAAATCTCTTCGTACATTGTTAAAAAAGTAGCGAGCAAGCTCGAAAGCCTATTTAAAGAAGACCGAAAGTCTTTTGAAGAAAAATGGGACGACAT
>JAGQWA010000263.1 GCA_020437725.1 Bacteroidota bacterium
ATTGCCTACCTAATCAATTTATTTAAAAACGACCCTGCACATTCCGCTGCAATTACCACACCGCTTGGATAGTACAGGGTCTTAAACACAAAGTGCTATGAAGTCAAAATTAAAATTCGTTTTGCCAATTCTGCCTATGCTTTTTGCCCATTTTTCTAATGCAGCTTGCAATTGCATTGAAGTAACAGACCCTAGCGGTGAAGAAACTTGGAATTTGGGCAACAATCCCTTTAACGGTGAGTGTGTAACTGTTAAACCAGGAAAGAAATTAACAATTGAAGGGTTAACCTTAGAGTTTTGGTGCAATGGTGGAAGAATTAAAGTAGAGAGAGGTGGGAAATTAATAATTAAGGACTGCACCATACAGGCAAAATACAATTCAACTTCTGGAACATTTGCCGGATTTGAAGGAATTTATATTCAGGGAAAGCCCACGGTACATCACATGAATAATTATCGTTTTGAGTACGATCCAAGCTCTCCTAATTTTTCATCCTTTGGTGGCTATAACGATTCGCAAGGAGTTTTAATTATGCAAAACACCACCATAAAAAATGTACTCAAATATGGAGCCGCTGGTGCAAAGGGGGGTATAGCTCTAGAATCGAGAGATGGTGGAATACTTGAGTTATATAATAATACATTTGAGAACAACACAATAGATGTTTATATTACTAATTATAACATGGAAAGTGAGCTTCCGAACGAACCAAATGCCTTCAATATAATTAACTGTACTTTCAAAAGGTTTCGTGATGCCAGTAAAGATCCATTGAAAAACATGAGCAAGTTCAACATGCATGTTAAGTTAGAGATATGTAGTAGAGTACAAATGGAAGGGTGTTATTTTAAGAATGAGTTTGATGCCGCATACACAACTACTTTTAAGGACTTTAAAACAGGTATTTTTCTTAACCGAGCATCAATTACACTCATGAAAAGTGGTTTTAATCGACGAATAGACCAATTAGATGGAACAACTACAGATAGGTTGGACCAGACTACGAATTGTCCTGAGTACAATTTACCCTTTGCTAGGAGAATTAGGTTTGAAAATCTCACGTATGGCATCGAAAGCGATGTGAACGAAAGTGGTATTAATAATAAGTATGCCAGTATAAGTGATTGTGTTTTTTACAATTGTCATTATGGAGCAGAAATTCTTTCCAAATTACCGACCAATAGAAATAATATCGGTCGCGTTGTGGTTGCTAAATGTGTCTATGAGTTAGATGCATCTCATAGGTTTCAAACCGTCGGCGATAATACGACTGGGAAAGAGTATCCTTTTTTTATAAAGTTATCTAAAGTTGTAGATTTTGTAATATCCGAAAATGCGGCTCTTTGCGCAGTTGATAAGATAGGTGGGGAGAACTTTCATATGAAATTTGTTCGAGTGGATGGCTTAATTAGCAACAGCGCTGTAGATGTTGCTAATGGGGAGATATATCGAAATAATATTGATGTAATCGACCATTCTGGTAATTCTTCAAAAACGATTAATGGTTTTATATGCAATGGTCAACGTAACAATAGCCATAATACTACGGCAATCAACCTATCAAATGCTGGAAAACATAATATCTTCATAACATGTAATAAGTTCACTAACTTAAAGGAACCAATTAAAATTGAGAATGTAGAACTGCCTGATTGGGCAAATATGTCAAGCACTGGAAGTAGAGATCAGGCAGTTGAAAATGAATTTAACAACTGTCAAACGCCATTCATTCAAGCCTCTGGAAATTACCCATTCAAGTACAAGTTTTATGGTTCTAGTGATAACCCAGATCCCAACGACGATATTTCTTATATTAATGAATCTTCAACTAGCAGCTCTTATAACTGCGCAACTTTAGGGTGTCGCAAATGGCCAACTAAGTACAATACGTTATTTGTACAACAAATAATTGGTGAAAGTGACTTATTCGATTATGAGTTAATTCAAGATCAATTAATTTTAATTAATAAAACTGAGAATAGGTTGAATTTCACCATTACTAACATGCAAGGGCAGTTATTAAACAATGGGGCCGTGATTAGCAATTTGACCAGTATTAATGTAAGTAGTTGGGCTAAAGGCATATATATCATATCGGTATCAGATAGCGCAGGAGGTATGGATAGTCAAAAAATGATTGTTCATTAATGCGAGCCAAAATCATCATATTGATTATTTTTTTTCTTATTGGAAAAAATGTGCCAGCTCAATTTAGTAATGTGTATATTTCACATTATGATGATTATTTCAGCGATAGCACTTATGGTCACCATGGTATCAATTTTTATGATTCTATTCCTCAAAAAGACTCCATTTCACAGGTGTCGTTCAAAGCGAGTCAGGATGGCAGGTTTTATCTAAGCGCTCAAGGCAATTTGGTTTTGTGCCTAATTGAAGAAAATTATGAGCGCCAAAATAATGTTTTTCTGCTACCCTCACAAAAGCTGATCTATACGGCTAAGATGAATACTTGGGTCGATTTTTTACCAAGAGATGATTCTACTTTTTGGATGATTGAAAGTGATTCGTTCAAGTACAGAGTGTTGAATTATTATACTGGAGAAATTACCCAGCAAGACACTCAAAAGTTCGGATATGGTCAATACGCGGGGTATGATATCATGATTCCGCATAAGAATGGTTACTGGTTGGTAGAGTTTATGGACGAGTTTGAAGATTTATTTGGCTATCTGAGTGTTTATGTGAATGAGGAGGGAGTCAAACAAATTACTAAGAAAGCCGATGATTCTTTATTGGTTAGGTTATATAATGGTTGGAATTCTCACGAACGAGGAAATTTTGCCTGGAACGCAAAACTGAACAAAATAGCTTGGATAGTTGAAGATTATTTTGTGCAGTTACCACAGAAAGACCATTATATGGAATATACTAGCCTTCTCTCAGGTGATTTTGATTTGCAAACAGGAATCATTTCCAACCAGATTCAAGTAAGGACTGATACAGTAGAATTCATTGCCCTTTGGCGACAACCTTGGGTGGGGTTAACATCCAATTGGTTAACTTCAAGCATAGCTTACTCACCGAATGGCAAGTACCTTTATCGTTTAGAATGTAAACCTATTTTAGGCTCTGATGAGATCTACGTTTCAAGGGTGCTTCAAGAGAACGTTGAAACTGGTGAAATTATACCAGTTATAGAGCACTCTGAAGATATATTAGATAGTGCTAAGAATACAGGTACAAGTGGTCTTTACAACACACCTGATGGTAGGATATATATTTTTCCATTTGATTATAATTCGCCGAACATGTGGGTATTTGAAATTCGATTTCCCGATAATTCAGGTGAAGATTGTGATGTACGCAAAGCTTTTCTAGGAGAACGTGATCTTCAATTTTCAAATACCCAATCCTACTACGAAAAACGCATACACATAGGTCAAACCAATGTTTGTACCCCCAAACACCAATTTGTAAACGAAGGCGACCAGAGTTTTACCCAACTGCGTTGGAACTTTATTGACATGGACACCACCTTGTTGTTTACTGAATATGGAGATTCGGTTAAGTGTCCACTCAAAACAGCAGGTTCGTATTTAGTGCTTTTGCGTGGCGAAGACGATAATGGCTTTGTAAACTGGCATTGGGACAGTATTTATTACTCTCCACCAGTTGAAGCCAAAGTTGCTTTAATTGATTCGGTGGCTTGTGCATACAACTCGGTGCGTTTTGCAGATTCATCAAAAGGTTTTGGTTCAACAGAACCTTACAGTTGGAAATGGAAGTTTAATAAAAATGGGCAACTCCTAAAACAATCAGAAAAGCAACACCCCGAAGTGGTTTTTACTGAAAACGGTACTTATTCAGTTGGTTTAACCTTTAGTAATGGCGTTTGTTCAGATTCAACCGAGTTAACTCAAAACCTACTTATTAAAAATGGCCCTAAACCTGGGTTCTCCCTTTCAGATTCAATAGTATGTGCACCTGATTCAATTCGCATTATAGATTCATCACAAGGTTTGGTAGTAAATAAAGAATTTAAGTGGAGCGATGGTTTTACTTCAAAAGAAAACCATGTTCGGTATATGACCGAACCTGACAAACTTTGGATTGTACAAACCCTAAAAGGACCAAACGGATGTATGAGCACAGATAGCCAGTCTTTACATGTATTACCTGGCAGAAACCAATTTGGCAGACCTGAATTATTGCGAGCTACTGTGCCAAAAGAAGCTGCCGTACAGCTCAATTGGTTAACCATACCCCAAGTGGCAGGTTATGAGCTAAACAGGTTCAATAATCATAATCTGAGCGCCAAATACTACTTTAATACACCTGAAAAGTCGGTTTTTATCGATTCGCCACTTACCATTAATGATTCTTTTTGGCTATACAAACTTTACCCAATTGACTCATGTGGTAGATTGGGTTACGAGTCTAATTTGGCCAGTAGTATTTTGCTTAAAGTAGAAAACCATAATAATCGCTTTGCGATTTTAAACTGGAATGCTTATCAGAATTGGACAGAAGGTATCAGCGAATATGTGGTTGAATCGTCAACCAATAAAATTGATTGGTTACCTATTGATGTTTCAAAACAACTAGCTTTTCCTGACTATAGAATTGCTGATTTAGATGTTGATTCTATTTGGTATCGCATAAAAGCGGTTGAAATGAACGGCAACCAGCAGGTCTCAATCAGCAATGAAGTAAAAGTGCTTTTAACGTCTACTTTGTTTATACCAAATGCCTTCACTCCAAATAATGACGGTATAAATGATGTGTTTAAGATTAGCTCATTTGGGTTAAAGAATTTCTCTTGTAAAATTTATGCTAGAAACGGCCAGCGTGTGGCTTTCTCAGAAAACCCCAATACTATATGGGATGGAGAATTAAATGGTGTCCCGTTGCCCTTGGGTGTTTACCAATACATTATCTACGCCGAAACTGAGAAAGGTGATGTAATTGAAGAAAGTGGGAATGTTACTTTGATTAGGTAGTTGCATTCTTTTTAACCAAATGGGTTAATACTTAGC
>JAGQWA010000264.1 GCA_020437725.1 Bacteroidota bacterium
AAAAGTTTCAAAAAAAGCTGGAAAAGTGGTTGATTTAGAACATCAACTTACCGATGAAATTAATGGCTCTACTGGCATTGGCCATACCAGATGGGCTACCCACGGTGCACCAAATGATTTAAACGCCCACCCGCATGTTTCTGGCAATGGCAAATTGGCCATTATTCACAACGGCATTATCGAAAACCACAACGTAATTAGAGAAATGCTCTCTGCTCGCGGCCATACCTTTAAGAGTGATACCGATACAGAAGTGTTGGTAAACCTAATTGAAGAAATGATGACCACCGAGCGAACTGACCTTGAAACCGCGGTTCGATTAGCGCTTAAACAAGTAGTTGGCGCCTATGCCATTGTGGTGGTTTCTCAAGACGATCCTAAACTAATGGTTGCAGCCAGAAAAGGCAGTCCGCTGGTGATGGGTATTGGAGAAAGAGAGTTCTTTTTAGCTTCTGATGCTACTCCAATTGTAGAATACACCAGAAACGTTATTTACCTAGACGAAGGCCAAATTGTAACCGTTACTCAAGACGACTACAAGATTTCTAGCATTGAAGATAGCTCTGCTTTTACACCAACTATTCACGAAATAGAGCTAAGCCTAGAGCAACTAGAAAAAGGTGGTTTCGACCACTTTATGCTCAAAGAAATACACGAGCAGCCACGTGCCATTTACGATACTTTTAGAGGAAGACTTCTTACCGAAGAAGGTATAATTAAAATGGCTGGTTTAGATGATAACCTAGCCAAGTTCATTATGGCGCAACGAATTGTCATTATTGCTTGTGGAACATCATGGCATGCTGGTTTAGTAGGCGAATATTTAATAGAAGAACTGGCACGCCTACCAGTTGAAGTGGAATATGCTTCTGAATTCAGATACCGCAACCCCATAATTCGCGAAACTGATATTGTAATTCCCATTTCGCAGTCGGGCGAAACTGCTGATACGCTTGCGGCAATAGAGTTAGCCAAGAAAAAAGGTGCTTTCATTTTTGGTATTTGCAACGTTGCTGGGTCTTCTATACCGAGAGCAAGCCATGCAGGTGCTTATACCCACGCCGGGCCCGAAATTGGTGTGGCATCAACCAAAGCTTTCACTACTCAGCTCACTATTTTAACCATGATTTCGGCATTCTTAGGTTATAAACGTGGAACCATTAACCACGGCAGATTCATGGAAATTCTTTATAATCTTGACAGACTTCCTTCCAAAATAGAGCAGACATTAAAACTTGAAGAAGCCGTTAAATACATAGCCGAAGAGTATAAAGACGCACAAAATTTCTTGTACTTGGGAAGAGGGCTCAACTTTCCTGTGGCGCTTGAAGGAGCACTTAAACTAAAAGAGATTTCTTACATACATGCAGAAGGCTACCCAGCTGCCGAAATGAAGCATGGCCCTATTGCATTAATTGACGAAAACATGCCTGTTGTGGTAATTGCTACTAACCACAGGCATTACGACAAGGTGCTTTCTAATATTCAAGAAGTAAAAGCCAGAAAGGGAAAAGTTATAGCCGTGGTAAACAAATCAGAGTCTGAAATTTCTGAATTGGCCGACCACATTATTGAGATTCCAGAAGTTGATGAAATGGTATCGCCAATAATCGCTTCTATTCCGTTGCAGTTCTTGGCCTACCACATTGCTGTTATGCGCGGTTGTGATGTAGATCAGCCACGAAACTTGGCTAAGAGTGTTACAGTGGAGTAATTAAGCGACTCATTTTCAATACCGTTCTTTCGCTTGAAAATCTAATCGTTCGGGGAATATTTGCATTCAATTGCAAATTATGCTAATTCAACCGTCGAAAAGATTAATTCATCAGAAGTAGAGACAGGTAAATTATTTATACTTGAACGGTGAAGCTTCCTGAATTTCTAAAGCCACCAATAACCCATAAAAAGCCGCACGAAGACGACCTAGCATTTTGGCGAAGAAGTCTCTTTGAAAAAATACTGTGCGTATTCTTTATTGCTACTTCTCTGGTTATTGTGCCAAGTGCTTAGGGCGGGTTTGCTTATGGGGTTCCTTTTGTTGGTGTATTCGACATTTTTGTTTACATAGCAGTAAGCTATTTCTACTTCAGCAAGAACCTAAAGCTAGAATTAAAGCACCAAATAATAGAACTGGTTTACATTGTAGGTGTAGCAGTTCTCTATGCCTTAGGCCCAGAAGGCGCTAGCTTTATCTGGATAATAGGTTATTGCACATTTTCTACTATTCTATTTGGCAGGAAGGGCACATATAGGGCTTATGTCTTAACCATTTTAGCACTTGTGACCATGGTGGTTGAACTGCATTTTGGTTGGTTTCCTGAATTAAAACTACACGGATATACTGTTCTCACTTTTAGCCTAACTGCTATTAACATGCTCGCATTATCGCTTATGATCAATGCATCATTCAACTTCATACTTTCAAGACAGCAAAATCTTTTTATAGAGCAAAAGCAAGCCACGAAGAAGTTTGAAGACAAATCGGCTGAATTGGAAAAAACGAATGAAAATCTTGATAATTTGGTGTATTCCATCTCCCATGATATCAGATCGCCTTTGGCCAATATTATAGGTATAGCAGATCTGGGAACAAGAGATGCAACCGACGATTTAGTTAAATCTTATTTCGAAAAACTAGACCACAACACAGAAAAATTGCAGCATTTTACCAGAATGGTAACTCATTTCTTTATGGTTGACAAAGCCGAACTAAAGCCCGTTTCTATTCATTTAAAACATTTGGTAACCAGTTTATTTCAAGACAATTACAACGATTTACTTGTCGCTACAGATTCAATTAGAATTGACATTCCAGATAACCTTGTGCTCAATTCAGACAAAACCAGGCTTACGCTCATTTTAATGAATCTGTTTTCAAATTCTATTAAGTACAAAGCGTCTGAACGACCGCTTGAACTGAAGGTTGCGGCCAGAAATGAAAACAGCTTAATTAAACTCACTATTGAAGACAAAGGCCAAGGCATTGACCAAGATTTAATGCCAAGAATATTTGAAATGTTCACGGCTTCTGACCTAAGCAATGCCGGTTCGGGTTTAGGCCTTTATATCGTAAGCCAATGTTCAAAGACATTAAAAGGTAAAATCAATGTGGTTTCAGAGAAAAACAGATTTACTCGATTTGAAATAGATTTACCAAATCTTGAAGCATTAAAAAGGGAAGCCATTTCTAACTTCCCTTCTATTTTAAAAAAAATTGTAGTTCTTATTTAGCAGCGGTATAATTAGCAGCTACGGCATCCCAGTTAATTACATTAAAGAACGCATTAATGTAAACTGGTCTGCGGTTTTGGTAGTTTAGGTAATAAGCGTGTTCCCAAACATCCAAGCCCATTAAAGGCGTTCCTGGACATTCAGCCACATCCATTAACGGATTGTCTTGGTTTGGGGTTGAACATACACAAAGCTCACCGTTTGCTTTTAGGCAAAGCCACGCCCAACCTGAACCAAATCTAGTAGCCGCAGCCTTAGCAAATTCAGCTTTAAAATTGTCGAAAGAGCCAAAAGCGGCATCAATTGCGGCGCCAAGATCGCCAGAAGGGGTTCCGCCACCGTTTGGGCTCATTACACTCCAAAACAAAGAGTGGTTGTAATGTCCACCACCATTGTTTCTCACAGCTGCACCACGAGTAGATACGTTTGTCAATAAAGATTCAAGAGATTCATTAGCCGCATCAGTTCCTTCAATTGCAGCATTCAAATTAGCAACATAACCTGCATGGTGCTTTGAATGGTGAATTTCCATGGTTCTGGCGTCAATATGTGGTTCTAGTGCATTGTATGCATAAGGCAGTTGTGGTAATTCGTGTGCCATTTTTTAATTTTTAATGTTTTATAAAGTTCAAAAGTATGCATTAAACCAAGTTGACCCAATGTTTGTTCAGATGGTGTTAAATTCATAACAAAAGTCAAGAAACTGACAACCTGTCATACTTTAACTACCTTTGCATGCTTTATAAAACAGACTCAAATGCGCGGTGTATTAGAAGGGAAAACCATAGACGAGAATAGACAAGGTGAAGCGCTAGAAACGCCCAACCAAAGCGAACAACAGAAAAAGCTCTACATTGAGTCTTATGGTTGCCAAATGAATTTCTCAGATAGCGAAATTGTTGCTTCTATTATGAGAGAAAACGGTTTTTCGGCCACCAAAGAAATGGAAGAAGCCGACCTAATTCTTGTAAATACCTGTGCTATTAGAGATAATGCGGAGCAAAGAGTTAGAAAAAGACTTGATGTTTTTAACAGCGTAAAAACCAAAAATCCAGGCATGCTGGTTGGCGTAATGGGCTGTATGGCCGAACGGCTAAAAACCAAACTGCTCGAAGAAGAAAAAGTGGTTGACATTGTGGTTGGCCCTGATGCCTATCGCGATTTACCAAACTTGGTAGAAACGGCCGAGTCTGGGCAAAAAGCCGTAAACGTTTTTCTTTCTAGAGAAGAAACTTATGCCGATGTTAGCCCGGTTAGACTTGACTCAAATGGCGTTGCTGCATTTATTTCTATTATGCGCGGTTGCGATAATATGTGTTCGTTCTGCGTGGTGCCTTTTACCCGCGGAAGAGAACGAAGCCGCACACCTGAAACCATTGTAAAAGAAGCCCAAGATTTGTTTAACAAAGGCTTTAGAGAAGTAACACTTCTCGGCCAAAATGTTGACTCATATAACTTTACAAATGAAGAAACGGGTGAACAAGTAAATTTTGCCAAGTTGCTCGAAAAAGTGGCTCTTGTAAACCCAACACTGAGAGTACGATTCTCAACTTCTCACCCAAAAGATATTACTGAAGAAGTGGTGCATACCATGGCCAAGTACGATAATATCTGCAACTATATTCACTTGCCCGTTCAATCAGGAAACACCCGCGTTCTTGAGTTAATGAACAGAACTTATACCAGAGACTGGTACTTGAAGCAAGTAGATATGATTCGCTCCATTGTGCCAGATATGG
>JAGQWA010000265.1 GCA_020437725.1 Bacteroidota bacterium
CACCAGCAATCAAAGTCATAATGCCAATAAAACCAACGAAATAGGTAATGAAGACAATCAAATCGTTGTACTTCACGAAATTCTCGAAGTTGTTGTTTACGTAAATGGCTCTGGGGTCTCGCGGGTCGAACTTATGTTTCTTGGCCAATAATTCTCTAACGCGTTGCTCCATAATCTGGCTAAACTCAAGGGTAGATTCAGTTATGGTGAACATTAGAGTATGCAAGTTTTCACCTTCATTGTAAGCAATTTGGGCGGTGCTTACGGGAATATGAAGTGTGCGGTTTTCTCTGTCGCCACCATCGTCATAAAACACGCCTATTACTTTGTAAATAATGCCGTTAACGTTTAAGTACTCACCAATTGGATCTTTTCCTTTAAAAAAGAAATCGGCCACGGGTTGGCCTATGCAAACCACTTTGGCCTGGTTGTTAATATCGCGCTCATTTATATAGCGTCCTTTTAGCACCTGCGTATTCTCAATATGTCTATGTTCTGGGTGCATTCCTTTTAATGGGAAACCTGCTGATAACGAACCATAGGTTACACTTTCTGCACCCCATCTATTTATACGGCCAGATAAGTATTCGCTACCACGCAACTCGGTTCGCAGCAACTCATAATCTTCGTTTGTAAGCTTAATTACTCTACCTGTTGGCATGCCTTGATAAGGCAACATGGTTTTTCCAGGTGAAACAAAAATGCTATTAACCGCATCGTCTCTAAACTGATAATAAACCCCATTGCTTAATCCTTTTCCAACGGCTAAAAGCACCACCAAAAGAAAAATGCCCCATGCCACTGAAAAGCCCGTTATGGCTGTTCGCAGCTTATGGCGGCGTATTGTTTCCCATATTTCGGTTAAAACTTCCAAGTGGTTAATTCTCTATTATGCCGTCTCTTAATTTAATAAGTCGTTGTGTGGCTTTGGCCACTTCGGGGTCGTGGGTAACAATTACAATGGTTACTCCACTTGCATTTACATCTTTAAAAATTTTGATGATTTCTGATGAAGTCTTTGTGTCGAGCGCGCCAGTTGGTTCATCAGCCAAAACCACTTTTGGTTCAGTAACTAGCGCTCGTGCAATGGCCACACGTTGCTTTTGGCCGCCGCTCATTTCGGTTGGCAGGTGATCTCTCCATTCTAACAAACCCGCTTTTTCTAGTAGGGCTTCTGCGCGTTTGGTTCGTTGCTTTTTGCCCACCTTTTGATAATAGAGTGGCAGGGCCACATTATCAACCGCTGATTTAAATGGCAGCAGATTAAACGACTGAAAAACAAACCCTAAAAACTTGTTTCTGTATTGCGCCGCTTGCTTTTCTGATAGGTCTTTAATAAGCACATTATCTAGCATATACTCGCCACTATCATAGTTATCGAGCATACCCAAAATGTTGAGTAAAGTTGATTTTCCAGAGCCCGATGGACCCATAATACTCACCATTTCGCCAGTGTAAATCTGCATGTTTAAGCCTTTTAACACCATTAGCTTGTTAGAGCCAAGCGAATAAGACTTTTCAATACCACGAAGGGTTATCATATTTACCGTTAAAGGTTGAAAGAATTATTAATGAACCAAAAGCTTTTTGGTTCTGGTAATTCCATCTACAGAAGTGGCTTTGGCTATATAAATGCCTGGTTTAGCGGAAGAAACATTAATTAGTTCCCCTGACATTACACCCATTTCTCTCTTTACGAGAACGCCGCTTAAGGTATATACTTCAACCATAGCAGGCTTTTCAAAACCAACCAATTGCAAGCTGTTTCCAACTTGATTAATGGCCAATTTTTGATCATCAATGGCTTCTTTGCCAATGGTGGTTCCGCCGTAATCATAAAAAGTGAAAAGTATGTTGGTATCTGTAATGTTGCCGCCAGGGTCGGTTTCATACGAGCCAATTATTCTAAGAATGGTGCTTTTTACGCCTTTTGCATAAAACTCCCAAGTAACCAAAGAATCATAACTCACTTCGTTGCTAGGTGGAAATGTGATGGTTGTAGTGGTTTTAAACCTAATGGTTCTTCTAACCCTTAAAACTTCAAATGTGCTATCGCCGGGTGTTTTGAGTGTACCATAACCATTCACCTCATAATTTGAATTTATTTCAGCTTTCACCAGTGCTAAATTAAGGATGTTCTTTTGAGCATAGGCTGAGTCTTTATGTAAATACGGATAGCTCATTGGTGCCTTTAAAAATTGAATGGAACTGTCGAACTCCAATCCTATTTCTATCATAAAATTTTGGCCTATTCCCGTTAGCTCCATACTGTTAGTGTCGTCTCTAAAAAACAGGGTGCCATCAGGTGTTTCATAACCAAAATGAGCGTTTTTAATATCTGCTCCACCTGTTAAATTTCCAACTTCGTCAAAAACTTCTTCGCCGCGCTCTACAATGGTCATACCCGATAAGTCGAGCGCAAAACTGTCTTGAAAAATATTGAACACATTTAAGGGTAGTTTCTTTGGTTTTATAACAGCCGTTTGGGTTTTAACCGTATCGCCAGCTTTCGGAAAATCATCATGTGTAAGGGTAATTTGTGCATTTGCCCATGTAAAGCAAAGAACTAGCAAAGGAGTAAACAGTTTTCTCATAAAGAGTGCCTTTAAGTAATGGCCAAATATACCTTAATGATTGGCTTACTGTTTCCTAAAAACTGTTTCAACGGATTGAAATGTATTTGAACATTTTGCCCACTAAATTCGCCATGTGATTGCGAAGGAAATAATTGATGATATAAAGGCAACGGCAAACGTTGAAGATGTGCTTAGCGATTTTTTAAGCATGAAAAAACGCGGTGCCAATTATTTGGCTTTGTGTCCTTTTCATCAAGAAAAAACCCCTTCTTTCACCATTTCGCCTGGCAAGAATATTTACAAGTGTTTTGGCTGCGGCAAATCTGGCGACTCCGTGCAGTTCCTTATGGATCATGAGCACTATACCTATCCAGAAGCACTAAAATTTTTGGGCAATAAATACGGAATCGAAATTCCTGAAGAAGAAGTTACCGAAGAACAAAAACAAGCGCTCGATGAACGCGAGAGCATTTATGCAGTGCTTTCGTTCGCCGAGAATTTTTATAAAGAGCAACTAAACGACCAAGACTACGGAAAACCCATTGGTTTATCTTATTTAAACGAGCGGCAAATTGATGCTGAACATATTGAGAAATTTGGTTTAGGCATGTCGCCAAAAGGTTGGGATACATTTACCCAACATGCATTAAAACATGCTTTTAAAGAAGAATTTCTAGTTGAAGCGGGCCTTAGCATTAAACGCGATAATGGCAATTTGATAGATCGATTTAGAGAACGGGTAATGTTTCCTATCTATTCAATTTCTGGGCGTGTTTTGGGTTTTGGAGGAAGAATTCTAAGCCCAAAAAGCAAGAAAGAAGCCAAGTACATCAACTCTCCTGATACGTTGGTTTACAACAAAAGCGAAGTGCTTTATGGCCTTCACCAAAGTAAAAAAGCCATTAAAACCCAAGACCTATGTTATTTGGTTGAAGGTTATACCGATGTAATTGCCTTGCACCAAAAGGGGGTTGAAAACGTGGTAGCATCGTCAGGAACAAGCTTAACCACCGGGCAAATAAAACTCATCCACCGCTACACCAAAAACATTTGCTTTTTGTTTGATGGCGATGCCGCTGGTATAAAAGCATCGTTACGAGCAATTGACTTAGCGCTTGAGGAAGGATTAAACGTTTTTGCACTAGAATTGCCACAAGGCGAAGACCCTGATTCATTTAGCAAAAACCACGACCGCCAAGAAGTACATGATTATTTAGAAACAGAAAAGAAAGATTTCATTCTGTTTAAAACCGCGCTTTTACTGCCAGGAACCGGGCGCGATCCACTAAAAAAGACCGAAGCCATTGCCGACATTGTTCGGTCTATAGCCATTATACCCGAGCAGCTTAAGCGCACCATTTATGTGCAAGAATGTGCCAATTTGTTGGGCATTGACGAGGAGTCGCTTATCTCTGAACTGAACAAACAACTGGCCAATTACCTGCGCCAAAAACGCAAAAGCGAGCCACAAGAAGTAGATCCCATTCCAGAGGTAGTTCTAAAACCTAAACAGCAAGGAACTCAAACTCCGTTGCGGTTAAATAAAGACTACGCCAAATGGCAAGAGAAGTTTATGGTGGAGTTTCTTTTAAAGTTTGGCGATCTTGAAATTGTTCACGAAAGCGAAGAAGGTGTAATAACCAAGACCACCGTTGCACAAGAGATTTTTGAGTTTATTGATGAATTTGACGCTGAACCCGAAGATGAATTACTCAACGTTATTTGCCAGGAATACCGAGAGCAATTTGAGCAGAAGCAGCAAGGTGGATTTCAGAATTTTCTTCAACACAGTAACGAAGAAATAAAAAGCCTTGCCATTGATTTGCTTGAAGAAAAGTTTGAAGCCAGCGAGCATTGGATCAGAAAGATTGGCATGGACGTAAAGAAAGAAGATGAGTATGAAATTACCTTGAAAAAGGTGATTAACCGCTATAAATTCAGCAGAGTGCAAGCGCTTATCCAAGAAATGATGGAGCGTATTAAAAATGCTGAAGACGAAGCCCAAGAAGCCAAACGCCTAAAAGCCTACCGCAAGCTCCTAAAAATGCGAAGCACAGTAGCTAATGAATTGGGGATTACGGTTTTGTAGAATGCTTTATAAATGAAAGTTATGAACTATGGCAAATAAATACCTTGATTTTATAAGCGATGAGCATCTTTTAGATTGCATCAAAAATCTTCATGATTCTTATGTAAAGGCAAAGACAAACGTGAGCAAGCAAAAATTTTATAGCAATAAAATAGATACCATAAAGCTCACATTCGATGCTCATTTCAATGGGCTGTCAGAAAAGCAGATAGTCGAAAATGAAATTATGCGCCAAATTGACAAGTCAATTAATAATTCCATTGGCACTTTTCATGAACAAATTCTA
>JAGQWA010000266.1 GCA_020437725.1 Bacteroidota bacterium
GCTTCACCATAGCTGTTTCCTAAAGCCGAATATTTAAAATGTGAATAGGTTTGGTTATTATCTGCTAATGTTGGCATTGCCCATTTAGTTACTATTAAAAAGTAGCAAACCGATGCAATGGCTAAACTAGCAGCAGCAAAACGTTGTTTTTTGGTTTTTACCAAAGGCCAAATACTTAGAACACCAAAAATGGATATGAGCAAAATGCTCATGGTTTCTTTACACCCCAAAATAGCCAATGCAAGTAAGGAGAATTGCCACCATTTTTCTCTGGTTAAGAACACAAAAAGCCATGGCACCAACATGCTGCCAATTACATTATCGTGGTAGTCGAATGCCAATGCTGAATGAATTCCAAAAACCCAATAAAAATGAACCATTGCCAAAGTGGCAAGTGAATAGTTGGCAAAGCGTTCAACAAAAAATCTGTAAACACCCCAGCCCCCAAATAGTATAGATGTTATTTGAATTAAAAGCAAAGTGTAGCTTTCAAATACAAACTGAAACGGGGTATAGAGCACTTGTGTAATTGAAAAATGATCGCTCCATTTGTTAGATAAACGCACGTTTTCGAGCGTTGCGTTTTGGTTAGGTAACAGTGTACAATCATTGGGTCTAAAATGTGCGTAATCGTAAATAGCGTTGGTGTAAACGCCTAAGTCTAGCGATGCTGTTCTAAACATGTAGTGGTTTACTAAGCTAATGGCGCTGTAATACACCATAAATAAAAGAACATACCATTTGGCCATTCCTTTACCAAAAAACTGGTCTATTAGCTTTTCTAGAACTTTCATTGGTGTTCAAATATAAACGGAGTTTAAGCCACGGTTGCTTGTCAGTTTTCAAGTAGTTAACTATGTTCGACCCAAGTGTCAACTATTCATCAAATATTAAAAAAACACTGGGGCTACTCAGATTTTAGACCACAGCAAGAGTCTATAATTAATGCAATTCTTGGTGGAAATGACACATTGGCCTTGTTGCCAACCGGTGGTGGGAAGTCTATTTGCTTTCAGGTGCCAGCTATGGCTTTAGATGGTATATGCATAGTGGTTAGTCCACTGGTTGCTTTAATGAAAGACCAAGTGCAAAACCTAACCAAGGTGGGCATAAAAGCCGCGGCCATTTATAGCGGACTTTCAAAACGTGAGATTGACATTACACTTGACAATTGCATTTACGGAAAGGTGAAGTTTCTTTATGTTTCACCAGAAAGGCTTCAAACTGAAATATTTCAAGTGAGGTTGTCCAAAATGCAAGTGGCTTTTGTAGCGGTTGATGAAGCGCATTGCATTTCGCAATGGGGCTATGATTTTAGGCCACCGTATTTGCAAATTGCTCAGCTGCGCGAAATAATACCTGATATTCGATTTTTGGCTTTAACCGCTTCAGCAACGCCTGCTGTGGAAGCTGATATTATTCAGAAATTGGAATTCAAAGAAGGATATAAAACCTTCAGAAAGTCATTTGACAGGCCAAATGTGGTTTATGCTGTAACCGAATCTGAAGACAAGCAATCTCGAATTCTTTATGCCCTTCAAAAAACAAAAGGCAGTGCCATTATTTATGTAAGAAACCGAAGACAAACGCGCCATTTAAGCAATTGGTTAAAAACAGAAGGTTATAGTGCTGATTTTTACCATGCCGGTTTAACTAATGCTGATAGGCAGCTAAAACAAGATTTATGGATTAGAGGTAAAATTCAGATTATAGTATGCACCAACGCTTTTGGAATGGGCATAGACAAACCCAATGTGCGTTTGGTAATTCATTACGAACTGCCTGATAGTTTAGAGGCTTATTACCAAGAAGCTGGCAGGGCAGGTAGAGATGGTATCAAGTCTTTTGCCATTGCTGTAACAAACCCAGCAGACCGGTCTAGTTTGCAACAATGGGCAAATAGTCAAATTCCTGATAATGAAACTATTAGAAAGGTTTATAATGCGCTTGGCAATTATTTGCAGATACCTTTAGGTTCTGGAAAAGACACATCGAAACCATTTGACATTATTGGGTTTTCTAACCATTTTGACATTAAACCCGCTCTCGCCTTAAATGCCATTAAAACACTACACCAGCAAGGGGTAGTTGAACTTAGCGACTCGTTTTTTAATCCATCAAAAGTGGTTATGAAACAAAGCAACGAAGCGTTGTATAAGTTTATGGTGGCCAACAAGAATCTTGAGCCATTTATTAAAGCCATACTTAGAACTAGCGTTGGTGTTTTTGATCAATTTGTGGCCATTAAAGAAAATGCTGTTGCTAAGTTAACGGGTACAACATCTCAAGAAGTTGTAAAAGTGTTGAACAGGCTAAACCAATTAGATATTTTGGTTTACGAACAAGCCAAAGAAACAGCATTTATAAGTTTCCTTCAAAATAGAGAAGAGAGTAAGTACTTACAAATTAATAAAACCCTTTTGGAGCAACGAAGAAACTTGATAATAGAGAAGGCCAAGAAAGTAATAGAATTTGCCCAAGCCACTTCGTGCAGAAGTAAAATAATGCTCAATTATTTTGGTGAACTATTAAAGAGAGATTGCGGCCATTGCGATGTTTGTTTAGAGGCTATAAAAGCCAAAAAGCCAAGTGAAATTCAAAAAGAAATAGAACAGCTTTTTAATCAACGGCTCGAAATAGAAGTTGAAGAATTTAAGTTGCTTGTAAATGTGGGCAATACCAAAGTGCGAAATGTTATTAAGTACATGGTAGATCAAGGAGAACTATTGCACACTAATGGCGTATTTAAATTAGTTAGATAGACATTTGGGGCTTTAATACAAATTGGGCAAACGAAAAATCATATTCTCTGTAATTAACGACCTATCAACCGATAGGCGCATGCAAAGAGTATGCAGCAGCTTGCAAAGCAATGGTTATGATGTTGTTTTAGTTGGAAGAGTGTTATATTGCTCAGAACCCGTTCATTTTCAATTTATAAGCAAAAGATTAAAATGCTTTTTTAACAAAGGCAAGCTTTTTTATTTAGAGTATAACATAAGGCTTTTTTTCTTCTTGTTATTCAATAAAGCTAGCATTTATGCGGCAGTAGATTTAGATACCATATTGCCAAACCTGCTTGTTTCTAAGTTTAGAAGAAAACCTTGTGTATATGATGCTCACGAGTATTTCTCAGAAGTGCCCGAAGTGGTGAATAGAAAATTAACCAAAGCCATTTGGGAGAAAATAGCCAGCTTTTCAATACCAAAAATGAAACGCTGTTACACCGTTAGTAATGCGCTGGCCAGTGAGTTTCAAAATCGATACAAAGTACCATTTCACGTAATTAAAAATTGCCCACCGCTTGAAACTGAAACCCAGCCAATACTGCAACCAGATGTACCCCAACCTTATGTTTTGTATCAAGGAGCGTTAAACGAAGCGCGTGGTTTGGAAGAACTAATAAATTCAGCTAAGTATTTAAACTGCCATGTAGTTATAGCTGGAACAGGCGATTTGGATGACAGTCTAAAGCAGCTTGCCGAAATGCTAGGGGTACAAGAAAAAGTGACTTTTATTGGTAAATTTTCAAAGAATGGCATTTTACCTTATACAAAGCATGCTTTTGTAAGCTATACTTTGCTTTTAAATAAGGGTAGGAGTTACTATAACTCGTTGGCAAATAAGTTTTTTGACAGTGTAATGGCCGAAACGCCTGTGCTTATGCCACCTTTTCCGGCCTATAAGGCATTAAATAAGGAGTTTGAAGTTGGGGTTGAAGTTGAATGCACGTCAAAGTCAATTGTTTTTACCGTTAATGAACTTCTTGAAAATAGAAGCAAGCATAAACTATTTGTTGAGAATTGTAAAAAGGCTAAGCAGCATTGGAATTGGCAAGTGGAAGAGCGGAAATTACTAGATTTAATAAATTCAATTTGAAGACAAAAAAACTTCATATAATAAGTTTTGATATTCCATATCCGGCCAATTATGGGGGTATTATAGATGTTTTTTATAAGATAAAAGCACTTCACCAAATTGGTGTAGAAATAACGCTCCATTGTTTTCAATATGGCGGAAAAGAACAACAAGCCGCTCTTTTAAACTATTGCAAAGAGGTGTTTTATTATCCAAGAAACACCTTTATGAATCCGTTTTTAGGTAAGCTTCCTTATATAGTTAAAACCAGAAATTCTAGAACGCTATTTGAACGCATCCAAGCTGATAATAATCCCATTCTTTTTGAAGGGCTGCATTCTTGTTATTGGCTTAATGATTTGATAGTTGATAGCAGAATTACCCTAGTAAGAAACCACAACATAGAAGGTGATTATTACAACCATTTGGCAAGAGTAGAGCAAAACCCAATAAAACGTAGGTATTTTATAAGAGAAGCAAAGCTTTTAAATGCTTTTGAACCCATTATTGCAAAGGCAACAAAAGCGTTAGCAATTTCTCCATCAGATCACGATTTACTAAACGCCAGATATGGTAATAGCGAATACCTACCTGTTTTTCATAGCAATAGTCATGTGGTTATTAACCAAAATAAAGAGCCTTTCTGCCTTTATCATGGCAATTTATCGGTAGGTGAGAATGATGAGGCGGCTTGCTATTTGGTTGAACACGTGTTTAACCATTTGCCTTATAAATTGGTTTTAGCAGGCAACAACCCATCTGAAAGACTAAAGGGTTTGGTAAATGAAAATGGTAGGTGCGAACTGAAATCGAAGCTTTCAGTAAAAGAAATTGATGAACTTATCGGTAAGGCCTTTCTTAATGTACTGCCCACTTTTCAGGCAACAGGTATAAAACTAAAGCTGTTAAATGCACTGCACAGAGGTGGCCATTGTTTGGTTAATAACGAAATGGTAGAAGAAACAGGCCTCGAATCACTTTGTTTTATTGCTAATTCGGCCGTTGAAATGAAAGATTGCATAGCCAAATTATTTAATAGTCAAATTGAAGTTGATTACGGCGCACGCAGAGAAATTCTGGCTTCTTTTAAT
>JAGQWA010000267.1 GCA_020437725.1 Bacteroidota bacterium
TGACGTAGCCGGTATGGGCGCTGACCTTTTTGGTTCTTATGTAGCAACTATTTTGGCTACCATGGTTTTAGGCCGTGAAGTACTAGCTGGCGGAGACGATTTTAATGGAATGTCTCCAATTCTTCTTCCAATGCTAATTGCAGGTCTTGGAATTGTATTCTCAATTATTGGAACATTCTTCGTGAGAATTTCAGGTGAAGATTCAAGTGTTCAAGCGGCTTTAAACAAAGGCAACTGGGGCTCAATGATATTGGTAGCCATTTCATCATACTTCGTAGTAACTTGGATGTTACCTGAAAATCTTTCATTCCAACGTGGCGATGTAACTTTTGATTTTACCAACATGGACGTTTTTTGGGCCATTATGGTAGGACTTGTAGTTGGTGCCATTATGAGTATTGTAACTGAATACTACACTGCCATGGGCAAGCGTCCGGTATTGTCAATTGTACGTCAATCTTCAACTGGACACGCTACCAATATTATTGGTGGTCTTTCAGTAGGAATGGAATCAACTGTAATTCCAATTATTGTTTTGGCTGGTGGTATTTATGGTTCATTCTATTTTGCTGGTTTATACGGTGTGGCCATTGCGGCTGCCGGTATGATGGCCACAACTGCTATGCAATTAGCCATTGATGCTTTTGGTCCAATTGCTGATAATGCTGGTGGCATTGCTGAAATGAGCGGTTTACCTGAAGAAGTTCGTGGAAGAACTGACAACTTAGATGCTGTTGGTAACACCACAGCTGCAGCTGGTAAAGGATTCGCCATTGCTTCTGCTGCATTAACTGCATTGGCATTGTTTGCAGCTTATGTTGGTTTGGCTGGAATTACTGCAATCGATATTTACAAGGCCGATGTTTTGGCCATGCTTTTTGTGGGCGCTATGATTCCTTTCATCTTTTCTTCATTGGCAATTGCGGCTGTAGGTAGAGCAGCAATGGCTATGGTAAAAGAAGTAAGACGTCAATTCAAAGAAATTCCTGGCATTATGGAAGGAAAAGCCAAGCCAGAATATGAAAAATGTGTTGACATTTCAACCGCGGCTTCAATTAAAGAAATGATTCTTCCTGGTGCAGTTACGTTGATTGCTCCAATAATTGTTGGATTTACCTTTGGTGCAGAAGCACTAGGTGGATTACTTGCAGGTATTACCGTTTCAGGTGTTTTGATGGGAATTTTCCAAAATAACGCAGGTGGCGCTTGGGATAATGCTAAAAAATCTTTCGAAAAAGGAGTTGAGATTGATGGCAAAATGGAGTACAAAGGCTCTGATCCACACAAGGCTTCAGTAACTGGAGATACAGTTGGTGATCCATTTAAAGATACTTCTGGACCATCAATGAACATTTTAATTAAGCTTACTTCAATTGTAGCCCTTATTATTGCACCACATTTAAATGATTCTTGTCCTGATGGCAACTGTATGGACATGGATTCTGAGAAGGAAATAGAAATTACTGAAAATATAGCACCCGTTGAAGATAGCGAAACAGCTTTCTACAACGACTTTGCTAAATAGGACTCACCATCCGGAATAACCGAAGCCCTGGCTCCCCGCTGGGGCTTTTTTATTGTTTAAGGTTTTATTAGCCCCATCCCAAACCCTTCCCCAAAGGAGAAGGGCGTCATAGATATTGCAAAATTTGACATCAAATTGTGAATAATGCCTATTCTTCCCCCGATTGGGGGAAGTTAGATGGGGGCAATTCCTTTAAAAAAGCGCCAGCTTCATCAGCAAACAAAACAGCGCGTGGCTCTATGAATATTTACCTAACCAACATCACCCCGCCTTCATACACTTGAGCTTCACCATCGCTGTCTAAATACTCGATAACATAAGCGTAAAGACCGGTTGGCGCCAATTCACCATTAATGGTTCCATCCCAAAGGTTGTTCATGTCGTCAGAAACATTGACTATCTGGCCATTTCTTGCTAAAATTTCTGCTTTAATCAACGCAACTTTGGGTGGCAAATAACCTAGAAATACGTCGTTTATTCCATCGTTGTTTGGGGTAAAAGCATTTGGAATGGCAATGGCCGAAAGCACTTGCCCATATTCATTAGAAATAGCTATAAGCTTACCGTCTTTATTGTAACTATAGATTTTAAACTTATGAAAAGGCCAATTCTCAATGTTAAGCTGAGTCTTATCGGTGGCCTGCTTTAGAACTTCACCTGTAGTTAAATCGGTAATTGCAAGTGTGTCAATAAAACGTCGTGGGCCCGGTAAATTCCATTCTAAAAGGCCAATAGCTTCATTAAAACCAAGCCTTATTGGTTGCCATTTCTCCTCAGTTTCTTGTGCGCATTGGTCAATTCCAGTTATAATGTATTGAGGAATAAAAGCCGCTAAATTGGCCCCAGCATCAATAAAGGTGCGATTGGTATAAATGGTTCTAACACGTTTTGCGCTATCACTTTCAAAGCGATATTTTGAGTAGAATGAAGTAGTGTCGAAATGAATGTGCGGAACCAAATCATTGTTTGTTTCAACATAATCAACTACATCGCCGCCAGAACGCTTCACATTAAAAGCCAGCGAATCTGAACTCACACATCCATTCGTTGAAAGGAGTTCGTATTTCACCCAAGCTTGTTGTGCAGAATCATATTGGGTGCTTGGCCCAACCTCACCGTTACTCCAAACAAATTGCGGGTTTAATTGGCCATTTTTCGCTTTTGGTGTAATTACCAAATTTTGACAAACCGGCCAAGGAAAGTCGGTGATTTTGGCTTCTTCAGCGGGTTTAATGTGCAAAGTGTCTAATAGGGTAATTCGCTTTTTACAGAATTCATTTTTAGCGTAATGCTTAAGGGTGAATGTGCCAGAAACATTAAAAACTGTATTAATTATACGGCCCGTATCGCTAAAAAACACAGTGTCGTTTTTCCAAAACTCCCAAGTCTCTTTTCGCTTTTTTGAATTCCCAAAATCAGTACTCGATGAGAATGAAATTTCCTTGTATTTACATGCCGAGTTTTCAAATGAATCAATTGCGATTTTGGGCGAAACAATCGGTATTATTTGCTCGCAAAGAGTAGTAATGCTTCCGTTCGAAAAATAGACATTGGCGCATACCTGGCCTGCATAATTTTCATCGCTTTTAAGCAATATAGCGGGCATTGCTTTAATGGCTGGTTTATTATCAAATTTCCAAATTATGCTGTCTATTTTGCCAAAATCAGCTTCAATGGTTAGAGTGCTTCCTTCACAATCATTTTCTACTTTTAGGTTGGCAGGCTCAGTGCCATGAGCTACTAATAGATCGTATAACCTAATTGTGTCGTTAAGATTTGGCGCACTATTGAAGGTGATTCTAGGACCAAATGTGATGTTCCAGTTTGTATTGGGAATTGCCATGTAAAAGCCATTGTTAAACGGCAGAACATGGCAAACCATTGGGGTAAAAAGGGGGTCAGAAACATTTACCAAAGTGGTTGAAAACGAATGTGTTTTGGTGCTCGAAAAATCTGTTGCCACTTCAACAACACCAACTTCTTTTCCATTAATAAAATTGGTTTCATAGGCAAAATAGAGCTTGTTAGAAGCACCAGCTAAAAAACGAGAATAGGCAACTCCCTGCACACCGGTAAACAATTCTCTATTGGGCAACGAAATCATTTCAAAATCAGAAAAACTGGTGTTTTTAAATTTAAGAATTACGTGTGCGGTACCAGAATCGTTTATGGTTTTACCTGCAAATTCTACCTTGCCATTCACGCCCAAAAACAGGTATAAATTCGGTTCATTTTTAAGGTTGCAAATTGAAATCTGTGTAACACCCGATGGCAGCAACACGCTGTCAACTGCTTTGTTTAACAAGTACCTAAACAAGTAGCGAGTAGTGCCTTGATGCGCGTTGTTATACATGGCCAAATCGTTTTGCATAAAAGCAATTTCTGGCTGGACAATGGTGGCAAAATCAGCAGCGTGCGATTCAATTCTGGTAAAATCAACTTTTAATTGTCCAGCTCTGTCTTTTACAAAACCATGAAACGTGCCTTCGGTAACTGTGTTCTGCACACCGTTAATCATGTACTTGCCATAAAGTTTCATGGCAAAAGCAATACTGTCGTTGCTAAAGGCGAAATCGGCCACGTTAACCTGGCTCATGGCACCACCAAATGGAAAATAGGTAATAAGATCAACTGAATCTACCACATCTAAATTCTGGTTGAATTTGAGCAAATATTGGGTGGCGGTTATGGTGTCAATTCGCTCTACTAGAGCAATTAACTCGTCCTTAAAATTGCAATGCAATTGCTGAATTTCACGTCCATTAAAAGAGCTGGCTTTTAAAAGCTCCCCGCTCTGCAAAATTTTTACAAGGTTGCTTTTGCCTTGTTTTAGTACCAGATTAACATTTTGAGACGTTGAAATTGAATCGGTGTTAACTGCTGCAAATAATTCGCCCTTTGAATTTGCTGCGTAAAGTGGCGCTCTTCCAAAATTCTGGTCATTGATATTGCCCATCCACCATTTCCAATTTTGAGCAAAAGCGGAAGTTGAATGAACCATGCACGAAATGAAAAACAAAAGGAAAATGCGGGCTGGCATATGGAAAAGTAGGAGTTTAGAAATGCAACGTTAAAAAGCTTGCTTCGGTTTGCTGCTACCATCCATCAATAAATCATAACATTGCCAACCGCAAACTCTATCCATGTTTTTAGACCATATATCGCTTGTTAGTTCAGAACTTCAACTCAAAAATCATCAGGTAGAAAATACCCAAAAGTTGCTTGATGGTGGGGCTACTGTGCCGTTTATAGCTCGCTATAGAAAAGAAGCAACAGGCGGACTTGACGAAGTGCAGATTGACGACATAAAGCAACTGCTAAATAAGTGGAATGAGCTTCAAAAAAGAAAGGAAGCAATCATTAATTCCATTCAAGAACAAGGGAAATTAAGCGATGAAGTATTGGCAGAAATTAAAAGCTG
>JAGQWA010000268.1 GCA_020437725.1 Bacteroidota bacterium
TGCTTACTCATGGTCGATTATTTTTTTGAACTCTTTCGCTAATTCCTCTTTATTGGGCAAATAGAGTTGGTACTTACTGGCAAGGATCTGCGTGTTGTTCTCCGGTAGGGCATATTCTACCATGGTATTGTTTTTATCCGTGCAAAGCAAAATGCCAATGGTCGGGTTTTCATCGGCTTGTTTTTCCATACGGTCGTAATAATTGACGTACATCTGCAATTGCCCCAAATCCTGATGCGTGAGTTTGTGGGTTTTGATTTCAATAATTACAAAACAGCGGAGCAGCCGGTTGTAAAACACCAAATCCACAAAAAACTCATCATCTTCTATTTGAATACGTTTTTGACGAGCTACAAAGGAAAAGCCATTACCCAACTCCAATAAGAAAGACTGCATATTGGTAATAAGGGCATTTTCTAACTCTTTCTCGTAATAAGCCGCTTGTGGTTTCAAACCCAAAAACTCCAATACCATGGGGTCTTTTATGATTTCTTTCGGATGCTCTGGTTGAGCTTCTTTGCGGGCAACGGCCAGTACTTTTTCTTTTTCGTTACTGAGCAGCAAACGCTCGTACAACTGACTATTGATTTGCCGCTCCAACTGCCTAGAACTCCAGTTGTTGTTACAAGTTTCTTCTATATAGTAGCTGCGTTTATCTTCATCATCTATGCGTAAAAGCATGCGATATTGAGTCCAGTTCAATTGTGAACGCAGTGCGTTCACTTTTGGGAAGGCAAGGTGAAACTGCCGGCAGAAACTCAATTGACGGTATGAAAACCCACTGCCAAAATCTTGCTCTAACTCATCTGCCAGGGTTTTTATCAAATATGCACCATAATCTGCTCTTTCCTTTCCCTGCTGCTCTTCTTCTACAATGTGCCTGCCAATGTGCCAATACATCAACACCCGCTCTTGGTTTACCGCCCGAACTGCATTGCTCTGTGCCTTGGCGATAATTTGTTTGACTGTTTGTATAAATGAAGTAGCAAGCTGACTCATAGGCTATTGAAATTGTGAACGCAGTGCGTGCGGAATTGGAAATCCACTTTTAACTGTCCTTTTCGGCTACTATAATTTGTTAACTCGTAAGCGCAAATGGTGGGCGTTGCCTCTGATTTTTTGGGGAATAAATTTTGGCTCATTATTGAAGTTCTTTGATAGTAGATTCAATCAATTCAATTTCTTCGGATGTTAATTTATATTTCTCATACAACTGATTATCGGATAACTTAGAGCTAAAATCTTCAAGTGGGACTAAGTCAAATGTTCTTTGCGATACATCAGGCGATACAATCGTTATTTGACAAAGCAATCGGAAGAATTTGGTTTTTAAATAAGTGAGGCAACTCTTTGCTTCTTCTTCAGAATCAAAAACACCAACGACAACATATGATTCTGTAACTACTGAATTAGGTTCTGCAATGAAAGTTTGGGATATTCTAAGGACTTGTCCATTGTCTTCTTCAGGTACAGATGTCGAACGTGATGTAACTACCTTCCATTTTCCAATAAAATCAGAATTCTTTGTAACGTGCTCTTTCTCAATAAAAGCAAAACCAGACTTACTTTTTTTTGTGTATAACTTTATTGAGCCTTTATTTTTAAAATCAGTGAAGTTAGTACGCATACCAAAAGGCTTTTGACTCAAAGCAATGGAAGACATTCTTTTTGGATTTATCAGCGCTACTTTTTTAATAATCTCAGCAGCAATAGAATCTCTAATAAATATATCTAAGCCATCTTGTAACTTGGGTCTGATCGCAGTTTTAATAACCTTATCACCTTTGTGTGTATGAACTTGTACTTCTTCGCTATTGTATTGTAGATCTCTTAAAAAATAACATATACCACCACCGACTCTAATTCCAGGAAAACAATCCGCAGTATTCTTAAAGTCATGAATAACTTTTAAATGATTATCGCTTAGCATTTCATTTCTGAAATCATTTAGACCTCTTCCGCCTGCATACCATCTTGCGGGAATAATCATCGATAGAAATCTCGGGTTTAGCTTTTTAGCCTGTTCAACAAAAAGATTATATATGGGTGTTGCACTAGCATTATTTCCCCCATCACCTAATTGATAAGGTGGATTGCCAATAATTACGTCAAACTTCATATTGAAAATATTTTGAGGCTTATCGGTATGGATAAACTGATAAGCGTAGGTTTCTAAATCGTCTGTACGGCTGTACACTTCTTCGCTTGCTCCACAGTAGGTACACTTGCCGTTTTGCCAAGTGTGTTGCAGGCGGTCGTATTTTATGTTGCCTTCTTCGGTTTCAAAACTGGTACACACCGAGTATTTACCATTGGCTTTTTTGGTGCAATACACGCTGCGTCTCGCCAGTAGAGAGGTCAGTTCGGTAATGGCAATGCCATAAACTTGTTTGCTAAAGATGTGGTCAATGCGTTCCTGTTGGTCGGGTATTTGGTCTTTCAGTCCGTCATTCAGCCGCTTGGCAATTTCTCGCAAAAACACACCACTTTTAGTTACAGGGTCAAGAAAAGTAGTTTCCTTGCTTTGAAACAACTCCTGCGGTAGCATATCCAAAATCTCATTCACCAATTTGGGTGGCGTAAATACTTCGTCATTGCTCAAATTGGCAAGACAGGAAAGCACATCTGGGTTGTAATTAATCTCTATCATAGTCTGCCAATTTCAAAAAGTGCATCACTGGATAATCTTTTAGAGGCTCATCAATAGCCGCAGGGTTTCCTTCGTCACTAAATAGAGCCATTTGATGAGACTGTTCCACCAAAAACTTAAACATGTAATCTCTTCGTTTTATCATGCTTCCATTTACCGCAGACCATTCCGAAAAAATGATTGGCTTTTTTGTAACGGGATTAGTAAAGTCCAAGGCATCACCCCAAAGGATGTTTCTTTTAAATAAAAACTTTACTGAGGCACGGCATTCTGCCTTGCATTCCGTTTTGAAGAGTTTGGTGTATTGTTCATCAAAAATATTGAACAATCGTTCTCGGCATTCTTGGGCATTATCTTCCAATATATCTACACCGTAAATGCTTGAAATGGCAATGATGGCATAGCGTTCATAGTCCAGTTGGCTCTTTTTGTATTTGGCTTCAACCACAGACAACTTTCTTCTTAATACTTCTGCTAAGAAATTCCCGTTTCCACAAGCAGGTTCAAGAAAGCGCGAATCAATTCGCTCGGTTTCCTGCTTCACCAAGTTGAGCATGGCATTCACTTCTCTTTCTGAAGTAAACACCTCTCCGTGGTCTGTTACTCGTTTTTTAGATTTTACTTGGCTCATTTCTTTTTCTGCTTTTTCTCTTTTTCCTTCATGGGCGAATCGCTGGTGTAAGGAACTTTTTCCGAAGGCACTTTCTTTGAAGCACTTTGCAAATGAGCGTCTTGATCGTCAAAGAAAATATGTGCTCCAAAAGCTTCCAAAACCTTGTCCTTTGGCAAACCTCCCATAAAATAAGCCTCATCTACATAAACGCCCCATTTGCGTAGCGTTTTTATTACTCGCATATGACTCGGGGCATTTCGGGCTGTAACTATCGCAATTCTTATAGGTGATAGCTCAATTCGGATGGGTAAATGCTCTTGAATTTTAGAAAGCTTTTTTATGAGCGTTGCAAATGGTCCTTCATTCAACGGATCATCTTCATGTTCAGATTCATACTTGTGAAAAGCGTCTAATCCTTCGGTTTTGTTTCTTATCTCTGATTCTGCTGAAAACAGAACAGCATCTGCATCGAAAGCAATTTTTACCCGATTGTCTTTTGGGTTAAATGTTGTTGGTGGTGCGTAAATTGTGGCAGCCGCACAAGCTTTTGAATCGATCACTGTTTGAACATCTTTTTCATCTTTTGAAAGGAACAAATCAATATCAAAAGCATCGATGTAGGGTGCTAAAGGTTCTCCGCCCGAAAGCGCAACTCGTGTAATGTTAAGGTTGTGTTTTTTAATTGAGTTTAAAACTCTTACACCTGTTTCAGGGCTGTTTCTTGACATCACCACAACTTCCACAATTTGCTTGTCAGCTTGCTTATTCAGTTGTAAAAGGCTTTGAACTAGGTGAAAAGCAGTTCCAGGTTCTAAGAGTTCGTCTTCATTTTCAAGTTGGTATTTGCGAAATCCTTCAATTCCTTCTTTGTCGAATACTTCATTCTCTTTTTCCAAGTTGAAAAGTGCCCGCGTAGATACTCCAATTACTAATATTGCTGATAAGTCTACTGGCATTTATTCTTTATATTTTTTATCTGTTCCAAATATTAAATTTTCTATTAGCGCGTTGGCTAAAAAACCAAATAAAACTATAGGGCCATTTCTTAACGTATTAACTTTTCTTTATACAAATTAGAGCAGACTCAATTTCATAAAAAGAGCGCTCGTTTATATCATCAATGCGCATTAAGGTTAAATAATGAGACCAGCTTAATTTAAATTCTTGAGATTTCGCCGTTGCTTCGAAATGATTATGCAATTGGTCAGGCGGCGTCTGACCTTTTTGATTAGAAATGTCAGACAGTGTCTGACCATTTGAAAAGGACAAGAAAAATTGACGCATCTGCTTCAAATTGGTAGGTGAATAACCCTTACCAAATTCCTTGGTCAAAACTTTAGACAAATCTTTTATCACCTCCTTCCCATAATCAGCTCTTTCTTTTCCATTCTGTTGTTCTTCAATAATCATTCTTCCAATTTCAAAATAGGTAAGAACCATAGAGCGGTTAACCGATTGAACCACTTTTTGGCGAGCGTTCTTTAAAAGCTCAATAATTCTAGAAGAAAAGCTGGAACTGGTATTTTGAATGTCCATTATTTAAAAATCGAAATCTTTGATGCACTAGCATCACTTACAATGCGAAGAATTCAAATTTAATTTAAAGACTGAGTTCAATTCTGAATTTGGCTTTCAATCTAAAGTTAATACCCGCAACA
>JAGQWA010000269.1 GCA_020437725.1 Bacteroidota bacterium
AGCTAAAAGGCAAATACATAACCATAAACTCTTCATAACCAATTTAGGTAACGATAAAGCGCTGCTTTTTCTTGCATAACACTGCATTACAATTTGAGATTTTGAAGAAAGTTATTTTCGCGGGCTGTGAAGGCAAACTTTCTAATAATCTCACTGCTCTTAAACGCAAACCTGCTTTTTGGCCAAACCCAAAATGCGGTTGAAGGCCGATACCGATGCATGGTTTCAATTCTTGAAATAAAACATGTTGCGCGAGAATTGCTTGAAGTAAAAGATCTAATGGCTGGTATTAGTCATTTAGCCGTTAAAAATGAGAACGGAAATTACACAAGAGCCACCGGCGAAGATTCTGCTCAAATAGTGTATAAATGGAATGGCAAAAAGCTAACTGTGCTTGACAAGAGAGATACTTCTGACCTTAAGTACAAATTTGAAAGCAGCGTAGAAACTCCTTATAATTTGTTAGAAGAACCTTACGGCTCAAGCTTTGCCAAAGACCAAACTTTTAAAGGTTTATGGAACTATTACAATGCCCAAAACGAAGAAATTCAAGGGCATTTATTAGATGCCGCAACCAGCTATTCAAGGGCTATTACCCAATTAGAAGTGGCGTTAAACACGGGTTACCCAAACCCTTATGTTTCGGCCATAGTTGGCAAGTGCTATAGGCTAGGCAAAGGCACCAAACAGCATTTTGCCAAGGCCATGATATTCTATGCTCGCTCTTTGCGATATGCAGAATCGCAATGGGCTTGTGCACAGATGTACGACATTGGCGATGTAACATTAAGCCAAGATTGGGAGAAAGCCGTAATGTGCTATAAATTATGTGCTAAGCAAAATCAGAATCTGCAGCTACGAAAAATGGCCTACTTGCAGCTAGGCGAGTTTTATTTATTTGGAGTTGGCGGAATTGAAAAGAATGAAGATGATGCACGTGCCTGTTTTGATTCTGCTAGAACCTTGGTTGACATTTACCAGAAAAAGGCTGGTGCTAATTCAATGGCTATGCAAATGCTGGCAAACGGCGTTTTAAACCAGGCCAAAAGCTATGAGAACGGTGGGCTCGATGTAAAACTCGGCTATGATTTACTTAAACCCAAATCGTTAGAAATGGGCAAAAACGCGCTGCTATATCGCGTAACCTATGCCATTCCCGATGGTGCAGAAGCGGTTAGAGTTTTACCTGTTTTTTACGCTGAAAATGATCCTGAAAAAGACTTTATTACCGGCTTTGAATACAATCCAAGTCCGCTTTATACCGCAAACGGAACACATAACCTAACCATTTACATGAAGGAAAAACAGGCTCGTTTTGTAGGCCAACTCTACATAGGCTTATACGTTTACGAAAAAGCTAACGATGAACAAGCTGCCTACGTACTTCCTGTAAAAGTACCTGTGCAAGCTGCTTGGATTCAAAAAGTGGATTCAGAGTAACTTTTAGCACTTTATCCTTTTAATTCATCTTTCACTTTCGTGGCGTGAAAAAGAACAATTCTCTAATTAACAACTGGCAAATTATTGCAATTGGCTGTTTAACTCTTGGGCTGGCTCCTTTTAACCCGCCGCATATTCTAGGCAAACTAAAATGGGTGGCTGGCGGTGCCGTTGGCATGCAAGGCATGGATTGGTTCGATTTAATTCTGCATGGTTTTCCTTGGATTTTAATGCTGCGAATTGGAATTATTCGCCTTATTCAATTTGCTAAGAAATAGAACTAGCAAAGTGCGTAACAAAACCAATTTCAATGGTTAGAATTTAGCACCTTTGGCATATAATTTTTTCAGTTGGAATCTGAATTCGAAAGACCTTTTGACAACCTGAGCAATTCTGAGAAGGAATTTGAGCGTGAATTGCGGCCACAGTCGTTTGGCGATTTTACTGGCCAAAGGCAAATTCTTGACAATCTTGAGATTTTTGTGAAGGCTGCTCTTCAACGTGGCGAAGCACTTGACCATGTTTTGTTGCACGGCCCACCAGGATTAGGTAAAACTACACTAGCCTTTATTTTGGCAAACGAACTTGGAGTTGGAATCAAAGTAACATCTGGCCCTGTGCTTGATAAGCCTGCCAACCTAGCCGGTCTATTAACCAATCTCGAAGAAGGTGATATTCTGTTCATTGACGAAATTCATAGGCTTCAACCTGTAGTAGAAGAGTATCTCTACTCGGCTATGGAAGATTATAAAATTGACATAATGCTCGAAACCGGGCCTAATGCCAGAACTGTTCAAATTAGCCTAAATCCATTTACACTGGTTGGAGCAACTACCCGCTCGGGTTTGCTTACTTCTCCCCTGCGTGCTAGGTTTGGTATAAAGTCTCGGCTAGAGTATTACGATGCTAAATTGCTAACCAGCATTGTGGTGCGCTCGGCTCATATTTTAAAGGTTGAAATTAATGGCGATGCGGCATCAGAAATTGCCCGACGTAGCCGCGGAACCCCACGTATTGCCAATGCTTTGCTTAGAAGAATTAGAGACTTTGCTCAAATTAAAGGCGATGGCACTATTACACTAGATATAACCAAGTTTGGACTTGATGCCTTAAATGTTGATGAAAACGGTTTTGACGATATGGACAACCGCATTCTCACAGCCATTGTAGAGAAATTTCATGGTGGCCCTGTTGGTTTAAATACCATTGCTACGGCTGTTGGCGAAGACCCAGGCACTATTGAAGAAGTATATGAGCCCTATCTCATTCAAGAAGGATTTTTAAAACGAACTCCACGCGGACGAGAAGCCACACCACAAGCCTTTAAACATTTAGGTAAATTGCCGCATAACAATCAAGGGGGGCTTTTTTAGATAAAATAATTAGCCAATGTGGTAATGTAATAATTTGCCAATTTTATCCATTGTCAAGGCATGAATCGAAAGGAGCTTTTAATAAAAAAATTGTCTAAACAGCTCGGTTTCAACCATTGCGGCATTTCAAAGGCGGTTTTTCTTGAAGATGAAGCACCACGACTTGAGCAATGGTTAAGCCAAAACATGCATGGCCAAATGAGCTATATGGCCAACCATTTCGACAAGCGTTTAGACCCTAGAATTCTGGTTCCGGGAGCAAAGTCAATTATTTCCTTATTGCTTAATTACTTTCCTGAAAAAGAGCAAAACAGCAATGCTCCCAAAATTTCTCGCTATGCATTTGGGCGAGACTACCACAAGGTGTTAAAAAAGAAAATGAAGCTACTAGTGGCCCAAATGCAAGCCGAATTCGGTGATTTTGATGCACGCATTTTTGTTGATTCTGCCCCGGTTATGGACAAGGTTTGGGCCGCCAAAAGCGGATTGGGTTGGATTGGCAAGCACACCAATCTCATTAACAAGCAACAAGGCAGTTACTTTTTTGTGGCCGAAATAATCTGCGATCTTGATTTGGAACCTGATGCCCCCATAAAAGACTTTTGCGGAACCTGCACCAAGTGCATAGACGCCTGCCCTACCAATGCCATTGTGGCTCCTTATGTGGTTGATGGAAGCAAGTGCATTTCTTACTACACAATAGAGCTTAAAGAAGCCATTCCAGAAGAAGCCAGGGGTAAGATGGACAATTGGATGTTTGGCTGCGATGTTTGCCAAGAAGTTTGCCCATGGAACCGGTTTTCAACCCCAACCAAAGAACCAGATTTCAACCCAAGATTGCATACTAAACTTAGCACAGAAGACTGGTTAGACATTACCGAAGAAGTATTTAACAAAATGGCAGAAGGAACTCCTTTAAAACGAGCTGGATTTGAAGGAATTAAAAGAAACCTGACTTTTCTATAAGATTAAACCGAGTATTTACATTTTAGGAATATTGACTGAATAACTTCGCATTAAACCAAATGAACATGATAAAACGGATTTGGATTGGAGTACTTCTATTTGGAGTCACTTTTCAATTAAGTGCTCAAGAAAAATCAGACAAGTCTGATACTTCTTTTGTAAAGCGCATCGTATTAAAACACAAGGCTAAGAGAATTGCGAAAGCGGAGAGATTTGATAATTACGCCGTTTTTGGACCCACAACAGGTAGCGTTACAACCCAAGACACCAGAATGAGTCCGAACATTTATTCCGGAAGTTTTTTTGGTGGAAAAATTGGCTTGATTGAGACCAGCGAAAAGTGGTTTTCTTACTTCAATGGTGAGTTTAGTACGGCATCACTCTCAGCAAAAAATCATGATTTAACATCGGGTTACAGCTTTAACTATGCCGTTTGGGAGTATGGTGTTTTGCGTAAAACTGGTTTGCTTAAAAACCAAATAGCCATTGGTGCTAAGCTTGATGGTTTTGTGGCCTTGAGATTACACTCTGGTATTGGCAACAGCAGTTTTAATATAGATGTTCCTTTTGGAATCTCTCCTATGGTTAGGTGGCAACACAATTCCAACATTTTAAAAAGACCAGTTTGGCTTTATGGCCAATTTAGTTTTAACGCATTCTCAGGAATTTATAGGGCTCCTACTTTTAATATTAACCTAAACGATGGAGCCTTTGCAACTGCATATCCAACAAGATTTAACCATTTACGCATTGATTTAGGAATGGTTCCTAGGTTTAAATGGAGTAACGAAAACAGAATGGGCATTCATTATTCGCTAGACATGTATCAGCTGCACGAAGACGAAGGCTATTACCAAATTACTAATGTTCAACACCTTTTTTCATTTACCTACTGGCTAAAATTCAGATAATGAATCAAAATTTAATATTGCTTTTAACATCATGCGCAAGCTTTCTCTTTTCTTGCCAATCTCTGTTTGAAGAAGTTCCTGAAAACAATGCTAAAAGTCTTTTTGAACAGACTTGGAATTTTACTAATGAAGAATACAGCTTCTTTGAAATGAAAGGCGTTGATTGGGACTCGGTTTATAATTATACCGAGCCAAAAATTACCAATGACATGAACGAGCATGA
>JAGQWA010000026.1 GCA_020437725.1 Bacteroidota bacterium
ATCGCTAAAGTTTAACAGGGTCATTGAATTAGCGTTTGCATTGGTAAAAATCAAACGATCGTTGTCTTTGTCGTGCACCACAATTTCGGCTGCGGCTTCGTCAAAAAGTTTAGTAAAATGAGTTGCAACGTGGTTTATGTTCTGGCTAATTGCCCAAACCGGACACAACGCCAAAACCATTGCCACTACTGCTTTGTAGAATGTTTGCATGAAAAAATGTTTTGTTTCTGTTTACAGCTTGCAAAGGACTTTTTGCCACGCCGCTTAAACTTTAAGTTCGCTTTAAACCATAACTAAGGCAAGGTTAAATGGAAGGGTATTTTGTTAAGCATGTATTAGCTAATTAGCTATTTAGCCACTTATTGCGCAATACTGGCTTAATATGAAATGCAATAGAATTTTTAAGTCGTTCTTTCTCAGGCCGAAGACGCCGTGCATTTATATTCGCTGCCATAACATTACCAAATGAAAAAAATACTTTTACCCTTTGCACTTTTAGGTTTTACAGCTTTTGCCGAAGCCCAAGACCTCAGTTTAAAAACCCTTTTTCCGGCAGCAGGAACAGAACTAAAAGCCGGTACCGAGAGATTAGGTTCAATAACTGTTGATGTAGTTGAAGATTTGCCAGCCGGAGTCAGTTTTGCGTTGTCATATTCCATTAACAATGGAAACGAAGTAGAAATTGTTAAAGGACTAGGATTTCAAAATGCCGTACCAGCCGGTGCCGAAATAAACCCCATTCAAATTTCATTTGCCGTTCCGACCCAAGTTGATGACACTTTTACCTTAAGAGTATTTGTGCAATATGATCAGGATACCGACCATAGTAACGACACTATTTCGGCCATTTATTACACACGCGAAAAAGTGGCCGACGACATTGCTGTATCTATCTTAAGCCCGGTAAATGAAAGTAAGCAAAAAACATGGACTACTGTTCCTTTTGTGGTTAAAATTAAAAATGTAGGCACCACCAATTTTAATGGCAACACGCCGGTAATTCTATTTTTAACAGTAAATGGTCAAGTTGCGGGTCAACCACAAATAATTCGCTATACTGGCACCAACCTATCTCCTGGCGACAGTGGAACCGTAAGCCTCAGCATTAACTTACCTAGAAACGCACCAACCGGCGAAACCAATATTTGTGTTGGTTATTTTTGGGCAGAAGTTGATGGCCAAGCAGCCAATACAATTGATGGAAATAGCTCTGACAATATTGGTTGCGTTACCTTAAATGTAGTAACCAATTCAATTAACGAAACCATGGCTCAGCTAAATGCAGTTGGTTACAATAATGGCCACTTAAATATTGAGCTTGAAAACAAAGTGGGCACTAACCAATATCGTTTTGAAATTACCAGTGTAACTGGTCAAACCATTGCCACAGAAAATGTGCAGGCAAGCGAGTATGTTTATCATAACATGGCGGCTCAACAAATAAACCGTGGTGTTTATATTCTAAGCATTTATGCTGACGATGAATTTATTGGTACTGAGAAGTTTATGGTTGATTAAAAACTACTTTATAGTAAAAAAAGCCGCGTAAAGCGGCTTTTTTTATTTTCACCAGTTGCTTAAAAATTTTTCAGCTTGATATATCACCAATGGCTTGGCTAAATACATTTGTGAGCAGCACTTAAATAGCAAAATCATCACTTTTTAAACCAATTAATTTTCTACATGAAAGCAGATAAATTAAGAGTATTTGTTGACTACGAAAAGCTTGACGAAGCCTTGAAAGAACAAATAAAATTGGTGTACCCAACCGGTTTTAGCCAGCATTTAATTTCATTTAATAATGCCAAGGGCGAAAGGGTTAGCGCGCTTCGTTTTGAGACTTTTGAGAAAATTTATCTCATTAAAATGTCCATTCAAATGGCTGATAAAATTGTAGAAGACGATGATGATTTTGACGATGATGGCAATTTAAAAGAAGACGTAAGAGAAAAATACGAAGAAGAACATTCTGACGTAGATTACTTATCTGAAAACGATAACTACGACGTTGATTGATGAATTAAGAATTGAACAACACCGAAGAATATTGCCCCACTAACGAACAAGAATGGAGAAAGTGGTTAGATGAAAATCACCAGAATAAAACCGCTGTTTGGCTGGTTTATCACAAAAAGAATTCGCCGCATTATAACTTAAACTGGAGCCAAGCGGTTGACCAAGCACTTTGTTTTGGTTGGATTGACAGCACCTCGAGACCTATTGATGAGTTACGATATAAACAGTATTTCAGCAGGCGAAAACCAAAAAGCAATTGGTCTAAGATTAACAAAGACAAGATTGAGCTACTCATTGAAAATGGCCTTATGAGAGAAGCCGGTTTAAAAAGCATTGAAATAGCCAAAGAAAATGGCTCTTGGACAATTCTTGATAAAATTGAAGCTCTGGAAGTTCCTGATGATTTGGCCAAAGCTTTCTCTGAAAATGAAGGCTCGGAAACGTTTTATGAAGGGCTTAGCAATTCCATAAAAAAGCAAATGCTTTATTGGATAGATTCTGCCAAACTGGCTGAAACACGCCAAAAAAGAATTAAAGAACTTGTAGCACATTTTAGCAATGGCCAAAGGCCTAAGCAGTTTAGGTAGTTTGAATGCGAAATGGCTGGTGAGAAAAATCACACAATAATTCCTAACCAATCAGATTACGCAATTGGCATAGTTTATAAAGTAATAGTATAAGTACTTTTGGCAAAACTAGATGATGAGACTTCTACTTATTTCCCTTCTATTATTGGCCACGGGCCTTAAAGCTCAAGATTATGCAGGTGGTTATATTGGCTACAAACACCTTGGCAACGACGTTTATAAAATAACCCAAGTGTATTTGAGTAATTGCATTAGCTGTTTTGATACCACCAATTGTCCCCTACCCATGCAAGCCGATTTACAAATTGGAACGAATAAACTTAAACTGAATTATGAGATTGAAAAGACCACTGAAATTGAAGTTCTATCCTGCCATAAATGCACCCGCTGCATCGACCCTGATTGCGCTTTGTATTTCGGATACAAATACTACCATTTATCCGATACCATAAACCTCAGAAACCTGCTAAAAAACTCGAGTAACTGCCGAGTTGATGTTTACTCTACCATTAACCAGCTCGACACTTTAATTGATGTTGTTAGAGCCAAAGAAATTACACAAGAACTGCATTTTGATGCTTGCAATGCCGATGAGTCGCCTGCATATAATGTCTTCAACATGGTTTGCATTGGTAGTGACTCTGTTTATGAAATGGCGAAACCACATTCCAAAAACCTAAAATATAGTTTTAGCGACATCTCAGCTACCAACATCGATTACGAAATTGGATATTCAAACGACACTTTCATTTATTACTTGGGGTTCTATAACCAAGACTACAAAAAAGACACTCCTTTTGGAGTTCATTTGAATCCGGAGGGCACTTTGTTCTTTAGAAACATGAGAACTCAATCTACTTTAACCCGAATGGAAGCCATTGAAATGATTAATGGCCAATGGGTTTCAACGCAAAAAGTGGATTTTGGGTTTAAGTCTATTAAATGCGTTGGAAACAGCAAACCTCTTGCTTCGGGATTCAATTGCAGCAAACCAATTGAAGGGAACATGGTTTTAAAAATCCCCGCAGGCGATAGCGTTACCACTATGATATGTACTAGTGATAAAGATCGACACGATACCGTTTCAATAGAAGGTGTTTACCATAATACTAGAGGTGCATGGCATGTAGACAATCTACAAAGCAAAAGGCAAAACCTAGTTTTTACATGGTATACCAAAAGGTCTGATATTAGCACTAAGCCCTATAATCTTCATGTAAAGCTAAAAGATAACAGCTGTGGTGGCAGCAAATACAAAACCTATAAATACCAAATATGGGTAGTTGACGACACATCAAAAATTATCAATATACCATACGCAGATACACCTGAAATAAATCTCTATCCTAATCCTACCAATTCTAACTTAACCATAGAATCAAGCGAGTTGGTAAGGAGCATTCAATTGGTTTCTGTTTGTGGCAAAGTTTCATTTCAAAAACAGCTTAATAGTAAAACCCAAATTGTAAATCTTAACCAGTTAGAACCAGGCTTTTACCAAGCCATTCTTTATTTGGAAAACGGAGCAGTGGATTATAAGAAGGTATTGAAGCGGTAGCCACTATTTAGAAAAGCTGGATGAAAATAAGATCGCTCCGAAAAGCCCTATATTTCATGCTTGCAAAAATTAAGCACGTTAATAGCAATTTATAGCTTTTGAAAGCCTTCTTTTACATTCTCTCAATTCTCTTGTTTACCGCCTGCAATGGCACAAACCCTAGTAATTACTCCCCAGAAAACGAAGGTGAAATTGTTAACCACACTGAAAAAGGGAATTCAGAAAATATTGTTGAAAACAGTAAACCGTTAGAAATTCCCAACAAAGAATTCGCTGTTTACAAATACGACACTACGCTTAAATCAGAGATCTTAACCTACCAATACAATCTATGGGATTTGGATAATGACGACCAAAAAGATAGTATTGAATTCATAAGCAATGGCGGTGCGCATGCCTATTATCACTTACGAATAAAAGTTTCATCAGAGACAAAATGGAAGTTGTTTCCAACATTTCTAATCGATTTCCCTTATTCTTTTGAAATAGATAATTTACAAGAATTAGAATCCATTTACCCTCAACTGGTAGTTCAAGATTTTGATAGTGATGGCGTTGACAAAATCTATCTCAACCTAAACAATGATTTTGCTTCAATTCCAAATCACTTACTTGAAATGGAGTCTAATTCAAATCGCATTTTGATTGATTTCTATAATGGTGAATTAATGGTCAAGGACTTTAAAAAATAAGATTACCCATATCTCAAACCAGGCACCTATTTCAAAGAAAAAAGCGTTTTTTGTTCTAAAAGCAACCAATACCCAAGTCAATCAATTTTAGAAGAGAATTCAAAGCATTGCAAATGCCCAATCTCAAATCTCACCTTTTCTCTCTGCCTGAATATCTCTTACTCATTGCCGTGCTTTTCTATTGGGTTTCAACCGCAATAATTCTCAATCCCGTGGCCATTGTACTCGCTGGTATTTTGGTGTTTCAATTGTTTACGAAAAACAGAATTGTAGGCATTGTGATTCCGAGCATACTCATTCTAATTAGTCTTTACATGCTCTTGGCATTGTTCTCTGAGTTTAATGAGTTCGAAACCATTAATGCCCAAGCCCTTAAGCTATTGGCAATGGGATTAACCTTGTTTTTAGGCACCATTACAGCTTCTGTGAGCATGTTATACAAATATGTTGTAGATGAAAACCGCTAACGCAACATTTCTTTGGCTTTCAGCAAATTGGATTAAATTCAAAATAACTTTGATTAAACCAGCCATAACTTTAGCATTTGCCGTTCTACTTCTAGGCGGCTGCAAAACGCACTTGTCTCCAAGCACCGTTCCCCATTATGGTTTTACAGAAACCAAACAGTTTCATGCAAATGCAACAGTTGGTTTTAATGGCATAGAAGCGCAGATGGCCGTTAGCACTACCGATAATATTTACGTTTCTGCCTACTATCAAGGCGTTAAGTATAGTCAAACCAGCCGATTTAGAATGTATGGTTTAGGTGGCGGACTTTACAGCCCAATTAACAAACGCGGCAGGTTTAGTACCGGAATAGAGCTTTTTTATGGCAATGTTGGTTTGCGAAACATTACCAACCCCAACTACAATCGCGATCAGGTTTTTAGGTTCTTGGCTAACATGAGTTTAGGAACTGAATTCAAGCTATTTGAATTTTACACAGGCATGCGTATGGGCAATTACTCTTATTGGAGAATGCCTAATGCAAGAGAAATGGCATTTAGGTTTGAGCCCAACGCCACACTAAAAATTGGCTTAGGCAAATGCAAAATGTTTGGCCAAGTGGGTCTTTCAATACCCACTTCAGGCTGGAACGATTTAATACCTATGGCACAACTCGGCATACAAATCGAAACCTTTAAAAAGCCTTCCAAAAACAGAGAATAATTTATTAAAGTCTTCTATTTCAAATTGAACAATGGTGATTCCAGTCACCATTTTACACTTAGCAGCCACCCTAGCTTTACCGAAAATTAAAAAACACTCTCATGAAAGTAGAGCAGATATATACTGGCTGTTTGGCACATGCAGCCTATTACATTGAAAACAATGGCGAAGCAGCCATTTTTGACCCCCTGCGCGAAGTGCAACCATACTTAGATCGCGCAAAGGCAGACAATGCCAAGATTAAATACGTTTTCGAAACACATTTCCATGCCGATTTTGTAAGCGGCCATTTAGACCTTCAGAAAAAAGCTGGAGCAGAAATTGTTTTCGGTCCTAATGCAAAACCAAGTTATGAAACCACCACTGCTGAAGATGGGCAGATTTTCTCGGTTGGCAACTACCAAATAAAGGTTATTCATACACCGGGCCATACCATGGAGAGCACCACTTATATGCTAATTGACGAAAATGGAAATGAACATGGTTTAATTACTGGCGACACCTTATTTATCGGCGATGTTGGCCGTCCAGATTTGGCTCAACATGTTGTTTCTGATCTTACACAAGAAAAACTGGCAGGCCATTTATATGATTCACTTAGAAACAAAATAATGCCGCTCAGCGATGACTTAATTGTGTATCCTAACCACGGTGCTGGCTCGGCTTGTGGCAAAATGATGAGCACAGAAAGAACCGATACCTTAGGCAACCAAAAACGCACCAACTACGCCTTGAGAGCCGACATGACCAAAGAAGAGTTTATGACCGAGTTGCTTACAGGTTTAACGAACCCGCCAGGATATTTTCCACACAACGTTCTCATGAACATTAAAGGCTACGACAGCCTAGATACAGTTATGGAACGCGGCACAAAAGCGCTTACTCCTCAAACTTTTGAAGTAATTGCCACCGAAGAAGGTGCAGTGATGTTAGACACTAGAGATTCGAACATTTTCGCGCAAGAGCATATTCCAAATAGCATAAGCATTGGCTTAAATGGCAGCTTTGCTATGTGGGTGGGCGAAATGATTCCTGATGTAAAAACACCCATCATTCTTATTGCCGAAGATGGAAAACAAGAAGAAGCCATAACCAGATTATCTCGCATTGGTCACGATAACATCTTGGGTTATTTGGAAGGTGGAATTGCAGCCTGGAAAGCAGATGGACGAGAAACCGCCAGCCAAGAAAGACTTTCAGCAGCTGAACTAGAGCATGATATGCAAACCCAAGGCATTCAACTTTTTGACATAAGAAAGAAATCTGAATTTGACTCAGAGCATGTAAAAGGCGCAGTAAACGTGCCGTTGAATGAAATAAATCAGCATTTGGCAGTATTTCCAAAAAATGAGCCATTCTATATTCATTGCGCGGGTGGTTATAGAAGCATGATTGCTTCATCAATCTTGAAACAACGCGGCTGGCATAATTTTAAAGATGTAAGCAATGGTTTTGCTGGAATAAAAAAGACCGAAATTCCCGTTACCGAATACGTGTGCCCTACTACCCTTTTGTAGTTTTAACACATTTTAGTTGAAAAAGGGATACTTATCTTGGGTTGGTATCCTTTTTTTTTCAATTGGAATTGAAAATTAGAAAATTGAAAGTTGAAGATTTAAAATTCTAAAGTACCCTGTCGCAATGCTGCTGTCACGTTACTTCTTATCTAGTGGTGCTCTGGCGCGGCTTTTACATGGCTAGGGCTTTCTAAAAAGTGAATTACGCAGTCATTCTGAATTTATTTAAGGATCTCATTGTTCCATTTGTAGCCAGATTAAATAAACCCTGGAATAATTCAGGGTGACGATTTCAACTTTTTAGTCAGTCTCCTTCTCATGAACATGCTACAGAAATCAGAAACGATTTAATTCATTCAATCAATCGAAAAGCAAAGGTTCAGTCTAAAGTCGTCAGGCAACTAAAAGTTGTCAGACGACAATCGTATCAGGTTCAGCGCAAAGTCGGCAGACGACAAGTACACCAACCACACCAAGTTCTTACCCCGAATTTTAATTCGGGGTTGCTTAGAATTTCAATTCGGGGCAACCACAAACCCAAAACCATTTTAACGTTTTAACCTTCCACATTTTAACATGAATACGTTACACGCCCACACTACCCGTCTTCCAAAATAAAGTGCTTATCTTTAATCACCAAGCAGGCAAACAGATTATGGTTCATTTAAAGATAGCTCTGGCATTAGTAGGAGTAATTATTAGTGATTTGTGCACGGCTAAAGATGCTAAAAACGACTCCACCATAAATGGGTTCATTGACTTTAATGGGTATTACGACAATTGAGAGTTTAGCACATTTACCATGAACATGCTGCTAAACTTCCCAAGTAATGTGCAATACTTCTCATTTGTGAATTACAACCGCTCTCAGCCAGGAAATGATGTTGAAAGCTATTATTCAGAACACCATGTAAGATGGGCGGCATTTAAAAGCCTGCCAATAGACTTATCTCAATTGTGGGTTAATATGTCAGGCAGCGGGAATAACAATTTGAAGTACGGAATTAGATGGAAATGGTATGAAACACCAGTAATGTGTTCGGTGCTAAAGAATAGCCACTTGTTCTTTGCATTGAACTTTCATTTATTTGAATTCGCGCCTCAGCAAAATGCCACGTTTTTAACCCAGATTGAATACGTTTACAACCTAAAAATCTTTCCCAAACAACTTAAAAATAGATTGTATTTATCTGGTTTTGCTGATCAAAATTTAGAAGGAAACGGCAGTTTTAAGTCCAAATGGGTTCATGAACATCAAATAGGGTTTAAGCTATACAAAAGTTGGTATGCAGTAGCAGAATTTAGAGTTAACCAATACCTGCCTTTTGGTTATAAAGGTTGGGGTTTTGGCATTGAATATCTTGCCAATTTTCTTTGAAAAGACTTACAATAAAAAAGGGCCATTCAATAATGAAAAGCCCTTTCTTATGTTGTTTTTAGAGGTTATTGCGTAGTTGCTAATTCTCTGATTCTTCGTTTTCTTCTCCTTCTTTGCCTTCTTCAGCTTCTTCTTCTATTTCTTCAAGCTGTTTTTCCATTTCTTTGAGTTTGTTTCTGCGCTCGTTAGCATCTTCTTTAGAAATGCGACCTTCTTTTTCAGCTTTATCAATTTTTTGCTTGGCTGCTTCAACCTTTTCTTTAGATGTTTTTACTTTCTCTTTGGCCGTGGCTTTCTTTTCTTCGGCCATTTTCTTAGCTTCTTCAGAACGCATTTTACCAAAATCCTTACCTTCTAAATCGCCTTTATCTTTTCCATGCGCATGTCCTTTTCCTTGATGTTCGCCATGAGCATCTTTTGGCTTGTCTATAATTTCTTCACCTTCAACCTTTTTGTGGTCTTTCTCTTCTTTTACCTTCTTCTCTTTTTCATGCTCATGCTTCACAGCCTTTTCTTCAATGTCTTTGGCATCTTCTTTAATTTTTTCCATGCCCTTTTTACCCTTTTCTTCGGCCTTTTCAGCTTTTTGATTCACTTTTTCGGCTTCTTTCTCAGCTTTTTCAAGCTTTACTTTTCCTTTGCCTTTGTCGTTCTGTGCTTGTGCAGTTGTTCCAAAAACAAACATTACACAAATCATTATCAATAATACTCTCATGTTATAAGTCTTTAATTAAGTCGTCAATTTGTTGGTTCAGGGTATCTACATTTTCAATGGCTTTTTCCATTTTTTCAATGGTCTCAACGTCCTTTTCATCAGCCATGTTTTGCCCATTGTTGTCAATTTGCTCAACCTGACTTTCTCCTGAGTCATTACCCGTTTCAGGAGCTTTTTCATTGGCGCAGGCCACAAACACAAGTGCCGCCAGCAAACCTAAAATGCCTTTTAATTTCTTCATTTTTTCCACTTTTGGTCGAATATAGGCTTTCTAACAATTACAAATAAATCAAACCGCAATTGCCTTTTTAATAGCTTTAAAGATGGAATATTGCTTGCGTGAAAATCGAATTGGCAACTACCCATAGTCAGCTTTATGCCATTGCCCAAATTGCGGCCGAAATATGGAATGAACATTACTCACCAATTATCGGCAAGGCACAGGTTGACTATATGATTGAAAAATTTCAATCTATAGAAGCTATGCAAAAGCAAATTGAAGAAGGCTATGCTTATTATTTATTTTTTAAAGACGAAGAACTAATTGGCTATTTGGGTATTCAACCTCGAGAAACCCATTTATTTCTTAGTAAGGTTTATCTGCTAAAGCAGCATCGCAGCAAAGGATTTGGTAAACAAGCACTTGAATTTGTTTCTAAAAGAGCATTAGATCTTGGCCTTAATGTCATTCAACTCACTGTTAATAAATACAATACCAACTCAATAAAAACCTACCAAAAAGCGGGTTTCAAAACCATAAAACCTGCAGTTTTTGATATTGGAAACGGTTTTGTTATGGATGATTTTGTGATGGAGAAGGTGGTTTAATTTGTCAAACTAATAGCTCGTAACTGTTTATACAAAATACTTGTGCCTGTATCGAAACTCATAAAAACTTGTAGCCAAACAAAAAGCTTTAAAGGTATAGCCGATAAACGAATCCATTAATTCCAGTGTGAAAAAACAATTCCAAACTATCAAAAAACTTAGAAGCGAGAAATGAAAACATCGTAAATCTCTCTTCGACTCAATAATAGATGCGGAAGTTGAAAAAGACATTTGGCAATTCCTTAAACTTGTCCGATGGCAAGAACCAAAATCACATTTCCAGACAAAATTCATTTTACCACCAAACTTTCAGTTCGCGTTACAGACCTTAATTATGGCAACCACATGGGCAATGATGCTTTTGTTGGACTCATGCAACAGGCCAGAATTTTAATGCTCAATAAATTTGGTTTAAGCGAATTAAATGTTGGTGAAAATACAAGTTTAATTCAAGGTGATTTGGTGGTTACCTACCACGCAGAAGGCCATTTGAATGATGAAATTGAGTTCAATTTAGCCATTGATGATATTAGCAATTCATCGTTCGACATTTATTATCAAGCTACTAATCTCAATAAAAACAAACTGCTTGCTTTGGCCAAAACACGCATGGTTTGTTTTAGCTATGAGCAATCTAAAACTCTGCCTGTTCCTGAGAGTTTTAGGATGCTTTTAAATGATTAAAAGACCGTAGTATTTTTTTGGTCTAAAGTCTGGGAATTGAAAACTGAAAATTGATTTTGCTCGGTTGACATTTCCAGCAGAGCGAGAAATCTAATGACATTGAAATAGTAGTTCAAAAAGTAAAATTCAAAGTTTAAAGGAAATGCAGTTTAGAGTTTCTAGTTTCAAGTCTTTCAAGGTCTAAGGTCCAAAGTCGCCAAAATATTCAAGCCCTATCGCGAAGCCCTAGCTTCGTGATTAATCATCTCAGAGCCCGCTGGGCGGAAATAAATCATTTGCTGCAGATCGAAGCAAAGAAGGAATAACTAGTTCTTAGCCCTAATTTCAATTCGGGGCTGCATCCAATCTCATAATATACTCGACATTTGCCCCCATGCCACGTTTAATTATGTTGGCTGCCATTGCAGCCATTGTTTACTTCTTATACCAACGGTATTTCAACACAGGCGGATTTAAACGCTGCGGCCGCTGCGATGGTAAAGGCTATTGGCACAACGCATACCAAAGGGTTACATGTGATTATTGTAACGGCTCAGGTAAATTGCCGAGGTAATAATTATCCCGCCGAATGTCTCAACGGGATAATGTTTAGCTGTTTTTGTTTTAAATAAACCTAGTCTTGAAGCATAACAGGCATTTCGCCATTGCTAATAATAATTTTAGCGTTTGTACTTTGAGAAAGCTTTAAATATGCTTCTATCATTTTAAACCTTAGAATTTCTTCAGATAGACCCGCAGCTAGAATTTCTTGTGCTTTGGCAGTTCCTTCTGCTTCTATAATTTGAGATTCGGCCGTTCCTTTGGCGTCTATAACCCTTGCGTCGGCAATACCCTTGGCTTCTATTTGCTTTCTTTCTATTTCTTGTTTTTCGCGTTGAAGAACAAATTCCATTCTTTGAGCTTCTTGTTCTGCTGCCAATTTCTCTTCAATTGCTCTACTTAATGAAGTGGGCAAAATAATGCGTTTCATTAGCACGCGTTCAATGATTATTCCAAGTGGTTCAAGGGTTTGCATCATCATTTTTTGCACTTCTTTTTCTATTTCTGCGCGCTGGCCTGTGTGCATATCCTTAGCCATAAACTTGGCACTAACATCAGCCAAAGCCGATCTAAACACAGGTGCTATAATCTCTTCTTCGAAACTGGTTCCTACTTGGGTAATTAACTTTTTAGCTGAATCAGGATTAATTCTGTATAGAATTGACATTTCAGCTTGAATAGTAAGCCCTTCTCGTGAAGGAATATCTAGGTCAATCTTCTTGTTCACAATTCTAGTAGGCACTTTAATGTAATAAGAAATAAACGGGTTATAAATTTTTGCCCCTGAGTTAACCGGCTCACCAACTAGCTTGCCAATTCGCTGTTTTACAGCTACTTCGCCAGGCTTTACAACCACACAACTTGCAAATAGAAACGTAGATAAAAGTAGGTAGACTAAGGTAGAATAGTTTTTCATGCTTTTTTGGATTTTAGGTTGATATCATGATAAGCATGAATTACTCCAAATTGTTGATTTTTTATGATGAATTAACAAAACCGTTGTTAACAGTTCGTTTGCAAGTTTATTTATTGTTTTTGAAGGAATTACACGAACCACGTGCCGTTCAACTATACACAAATAGTGTTCAGAATAAAAAACAAAAGCCGACCAAATGGCCGGCTTTTGAAATGAAAACTAATCGTAAAACCTACTCAACAACCAACTTCTGCATAATTGCATTTGCGCTCGTTGTAACTTTTACTAAATAAACACCTTTGGTTAAGTGACCCAAGTCTAAGTGTTGAATTTGAGAATTAGATGAATATTGACCAAAAACCACTTGACCATTGGTGTTTACTATTTCAATATCGTGAGCTACTGACTCTTGAAGTTCAATAGTAAATACGCCATTATTTGGATTAGGATAAAGTGTTAGGCTATTATCATCCATTGATTCTATACCAATTGTTCCGCATGATTCGCAGCTATTGTAGCAAACTGCAGCTAGAATGCTGTCGCCAGCCGGCACTAGTAAACGGTTTGTGAATGCTCCTTTAGTAATAGTGCAATCTTCACCACCTTTAAATTCTTCTTGTGCAGTCCATCCATCAAGGGTGAATTTGTATTCAAGAGAATCGCCCGCATTTACAGTAACAGTTAACTCGTAAATATCGTCGTTATCGTCATCTGTCATTTTAGCACAGCTACCACACCAGCCATTAAAGTTGCCATTTAGGTTTACTTCAGTAAATGTTTCAGTGCTTTTGCTCATATCTACTTTAAAAGTAACATCAGCTTTAGCAGGCGCTGTTCCACAAGCAGAGCAAGATTCCCAGCAAACCACATCTAGTGTAGCATCTCCTTGAACATTGTAAACTCTGTTGGTAAATCCACCAGTTGTTTTGGTACAGCTTTCGCCACCAGCAAAGTTTTCTTGTGCGGTCCAACCATCTACAGTAAACTTATACTCAATGTCTCCAAGCTTATCAAATTCTACTTCAATTTCGTAGATATCATCATTGTCAGCGTCAGTCATTTTTGCACAGTTTCCGCACCAGCTATTAAAGTTGCCATTAAGATTTACTTCTGAATATGTGCCACTATACTGGCTCATGTCTACTTTGAAAGTTACTTTAGGGCCAGCCGCTTTTGCAGGACCACCAAATCTTACATTATCACAGTAATAAGTTTTCTCACCTGCAGTTGCACCATCTACTCCAAAGTTGTAGAAGATTGACACCTTGTTAAAAGTGTAAGTATAGTTAATAGCCGCAGTATTGGCTGCTTGTTTAGAGAAATCGAAAACCAAGGTTTCCCACTCATTGGCTTTGGTAACTTTTGCTTCAGTTTCTACGGTGTGGGTGTTGTCGTTGGCATCTTCAAATTTTAGTCTCACCATAATGCCTGTGTCAGGTGAAAGAACATCTACAGAAACCAAATTACTGTCTTTGCTAAATGGTGCTGCTTTTGCCAAACCAGCTCCTGTGCTCAATGTGGTACCAGCCCAAGGCTTGCCGTCTATTTTTTTAATTGATTTTAGAACATTGTTAGAGGCATTTTTAGGATCGGCCACTATTTCAGAAGAATTTCCTTCAAAATCGCCTACGCTATAATCAACATCTGTGGCGTCCCAGCTAATTGGTAATGCAATTTGCTTTTTTGGTGGCGGGCATGTAGTACAAAGGTTGAAGCAAACGGTATCAAGTGTTGCATTACCATTTATCAGCAAAAATCTGTTAGTGAAACCTCCATTTGTTTTGGTACAGCTTTCACCACCAGCAAATTGCTCCTGGCCAGTCCATCCATCTAAAGTGAATTTGTATTCAATAGAATCAGCAGTTAAAGGAACAGATACTGTCCAAACTTTGTCGTTGTCAGAATCTGACATTGGCGTACAAGTGCCACACCAATTATTAAAGTCACCATTTAAGTAGATGCCGGTGTAGCTACCTAAGTAGTTGTTCATGTCAACCGCAAAGGTGATTGTGTCTTGAGCCTTCACCATTCCAAAGGCGAAAAGTGCTAAAAACAGAGTAGATATTTTTCTCATTTTCATCTAGTTTTAGATAATTCAAAGACAAATAAAAATCAAATTTTCATTACAGCAAAAATATTATGGTAAAAATTACCATAAGTTGAAAAATTTTCTATTTTTGGCACATCATCAGGTTGAATTTCTTTGTCTTATATAAGGCATATAAATTCGCTTTAAGGCTAATGAATGATGTTTTTACCACGCTTTAAGTATTCACTCAAGCAAATTTTCCGACTTGTAGTAGGCGCTATTTTTCCGGTAGTGCCTTGCTTCTTAATCACATTCTTTCCGAATAATTCCCAAGCGCAGGCAGTAAAAACTACCATTGTCCAAGTAAATGGCCAGTACACATTTGTGCGCAATGGAAGTCCTTACTATGTTAAAGGAGCAGGTGGGCATAAACAGTTAGATGTTTTGGTTGATTGTGGTGGCAATTCCATTAGAACCTGGAGTTTAGATGATGCTCAAGAAATACTTGATAACGCTCAGAAACATGGGCTTACAGTTATGATGGGTTTATGGGTTGGGCACGAGCGCCATGGATTTGATTATAATGATGTGGAAGCTGTTCAACGGCAATTTGATCGGTTTAAACAAGCCATTCCTAAATACAAAGACCATCCTGCACTGCTATGCTGGAGCGTAGGTAATGAAGTTGACTTGTTCTATTCAAACACCAAAGTATGGGATGCTGTGCAAGACATTGCCAAAATGATTCATGAGCTAGATCCAAATCATCCTACAACCACAGTAACAGCTGGGCTAGATTCTACCGAAGTTTATTTAATAAAAACGAAATGTCCTGACATTGATTTTTACAGTGTAAACACCTACGGAGACATTGGCAATGTGCCAACAAACATTTCAAAATTTGGCTGGACTGGCCCGTATATGATTACCGAATGGGGACCAAATGGCCATTGGGAAGTTTCAAAAACTACTTGGGGTGCCCCAATTGAGCAAACCAGCACAGAAAAGGCGGCAACTTACAAGGAACGGCTCAACAAGTATATTCTAGACCACAAGTCGCATTGCATGGGCTCTTATGTGTTTTTATGGGGACAAAAGCAAGAAACCACTTCATCTTGGTATGGGCTTTTTAACGAAAATGGTGAAAGAACCGAATCTATAGACATGCTGCAAGAAGCATGGACTGGAAAGGCTCCAGAAAATAGAGCAGCGGCCATTACCTATTTTGACATTAATGGCAAAAAGTTAGGCGAAACAAATACCAGACTAGAAGCCAGCCAAATGCACTCAGCCAAAATAAAAGTATCTGATCCTGAACAAGATAAACTCAAGATAAGCTGGGCAATTTATCCAGAGTCAACCGATATAAAGGCAGGTGGAGACAAAGAAGCTAAACCCATTCCTGTACTTGGATTAAAAATGAAAAAGAATGGTGAGGAACTTTCTTTTGAAGCACCAAAAACAGAAGGTGCATACCGATTGTTCGTAACTATTACCGATAAAGGTGGAAAGGTTACTTACGCCAACTATCCATTTTTTGTAGCTCCAAACAGCAACCCAAAACAACCAGCAATACAGCTCAAAAAGCAACAATTAGACATTAACTAAACACTTGTATTCCATTTAACCATTACTAAAGGCATAAGGTATGTTCGATAAACTAAACTGGGCAGATATTTCGATTATAGCCGGTTATTTTTTAATCATTTTCGGAGTAGCCATATGGATATTCATTCAAGAAAGAGCTAAAAAGAACAAAGAAAATCAGTCAGAAGATTATTTCTTAGGTGGAAGAAGCTTAGGCTGGCTAGTGATTGGCGCTTCGCTTTTTGCATCGAACATTGGCTCTGAACATTTGGTTGGGCTTGCCGGCTCAGGAGCAAGTGGCAATTTTGTAGCTGGCCAATTCGAAATTCTTGCCGCCTTAATTTTATTGGTATTAGGATGGTTTTTCGTACCGCTTTACCTAAGAAGTGGGGTTTATACCATGCCCGAATTTTTAGAAAGAAGATATGATTCTTGGGCAAGAAAGTACTTGTCTTGGCTTTCAATTGTGGCCTACATTCTTACCAAAATAACCATTACCATAATTGCTGGTGGAATTGTAATTACCGCTTTAATTGGAGTGCCTTTTTGGCAAGGGGTTTTAATTATTGTAATTCTCACCATGCTCTACACGCTTATTGGTGGCCTAAAGGTGGTTATTTACACAGATTTTGTTCAACTAATTGTGCTTATAGGCGGTGCCATTTTTGCCACGTGGTACGGAATGCAAGAACTTGGTGGTATAGATGTTTTAAAAGCCAATACCGAACCACTATACCTTAACCTTTGGCGCTCTCTAGAAGACCCAGATTTTCCGTGGACAGGAATTATTTTCGGTGCCCCCATACTTGGTGTATGGTATTGGTGCACCGATCAGTTCATTGTGCAAAGGGTTTTAGCTGCCAAGAATTTAGACCAAGCAAGAAAAGGAACCATATTCGCTGGCTATCTGAAACTACTACCGCTTTTCATTTTTGTACTGCCGGGCACCATTGCTTATGCCCTCTCGGTTGGTCCAGATGCCATGATAGAATTTCCTATTATTAATGGTAAAGTAAATTACGATGCAGCACTTCCTATTCTAACCATGGAAGTTTTACCACATGGCTTAAAAGGATTAGTGGTTGCAGGACTTCTCGCCGCATTGATGAGTTCCTTATCATCCGTTTTTAACTCGTGTTCAACGCTAATAACCATTGATATTTATAAAGAACGTTTTCCTGAAGCATCTGAAAAACGGTTAGTTACCGTTGGGCGAATTTCTACAGTAGTTATTGTAGCTTTAGGACTAGCGTGCATTGAACCAATTCGCTCATTAGGCAACGGATTGTTTGGAATACTGCAAAGTATTCAGGCTTATGTGGCTCCTCCTATTGCGGCTGTTTTCCTTTTTGGAATGTTTAGCAAAAAATTAAATGCAAAAGGTGCCAAATGGTCGTTGCTCACTGGAGCAATTTTAGGTGGAACTCGTTTTTTATTAGAAATTTTAAAGGAAAATGGAGTTGAAATCTCAGGTATGTTCACACCGTTTTTGGCAATCAACTTCCTCCACTTTGCACTGTACTTGTTTATCATTTGTTCAATAGTTCTTTATGCAGTGAGCCGATCATCAGAAGCACCTGATTACGCTAAAATAGAGAATATAATGTATAAAAAAGGAACTGTGGCTAGCCTAACAACCTTACAGAAAGGACTAATGAGTGGCGTAATTGTGCTGGTGATAATAATCTGGTTATACTTCTCGTAATGAAGCATTTGAAAAAAACATACCTGTTTCTTGGACTGTTTCTACTGGCTTACTATCCAATATTAGCTCAAGATTCAAAAGAAGAAAAAGACTCACTGCCCGAATTTGAGCAAATGGGTTTGTTTCCAAAAACAGAACCCACTAAGCTTTACCGTTTTGGTATGGGTGGTATGTACAGGTTTTTTGGAACCTATACCGATATGCAAACTCCCTATCTGTTAAATGAGATAATTAGCGATTATTCAAAAGACAGAAACTTGTTTATTGGTGATGATAGCCAATTGCCAAACCTGCAATTAAATTTCTCTGGAAGACCAACTGTAAATACCGCGTGGGATTTTGACCTTTATGCATTCCAGTTTTTAGATGGATCGGTTAACCAAGCCTATTCTGGTCAGGTGGCAACTACTGCCCTACCCAGCATTACAGACCCTCTTGAAGGCACACGAATGGCAGGCAACATGGGACTTTTATTGGGCATGAATCTTTATGGCTCACATTCTACACCATTTGGTTCATTTAACATAGGTGTAGGGGGCTTGCAATGGGT
>JAGQWA010000270.1 GCA_020437725.1 Bacteroidota bacterium
GATAGTAGAAAAAGCACAATACTATAACAATGTAGAAGTGATAGTATTTGACCGCTGGGGACGCATTGTTTACCAGAGCAACAGTTATGACAACAGCTGGGAAGGCACATCAACCACAGGCGAACCGTTACCAGACGGAGCTTACTACTACGTGGTTAAAGTACCAGTTGAGAGAGAAGAGTACAAAGGATCAATAACAATCTTTAGATAAGTAATCAGATGACAGTTAACAGATCACAGTTTATAGTCGACAGTCCACAGACGACAGACGATAGCTTTTTCACAAACAATGAAAAAATGAAGACCATGAGCATTACCTCTATAAGATTAGCCCTACTAACACTTTTCACTTTTAGCTTTTCACTTTTAACTAATGCGCAGCAATTGCCATTGTACAGCAGCTACGTTTACAACCCGTTCTTGCTAAGCCCAAGCAATGCAGGTAATATGGAGTATGCAGGTCAATCAGCTAGATTGATGTTAGGCCACAGGTACCAATATGCTGGTTTTGAAGGCGCACCTTCTACCAGTGTATTAACATTAGATGCACCCATTACCAAAAACATGGGCTTGGGTGGAACACTTTATACTGACAAGATGGGTCTAATTAGACACACAGGCGGTGAGTTAGGCTACTCATACACCATTCATTTTAACAAAGTAGAGTGGGCCTTGGGCGCAAGTGTGCAGGCAGGTCAACAGAGTTTAGATATGGAAAGTGCAGTAGCGCAGGATATGAACGAGAACATCTTAAACCTACTGTCAGCCAATAAAACGTTTATTAGCGGCGGTTTTGGAACACACTTCAACATCAACAAACTCACTTTTGGAGTTACAGCACAGCATTTAACCCAAAACAGATTGGTTTACCAAAACTTCACATCTAACTCAAACTACGAGTTTAATATGGCCACTCAGTGGTTGGCACATGCATCATACAAATTGAGAAACAAGAACGGCAAGTGGGGCGTTCAACCCATGATAGTAGCCAGAATGATGGCCAACATACCAACCCAGTTTGATGCAATAGCGAAGGTTGACTACAAGCAAAAGCTGTTTTTAACAGCGGGCTACCGTGGTGGATATGCAGCTAGTTTTGGTGCAGGTGCGAGACTAAACGACAACTTGGTGCTAAGCTACACGTATGATCATATGGTGAACGATGCCGGACCATTTACAGGCGGTGGTAACGAGTTTACATTGGGCTACAACTTCTTTAAAGGCAAGAAAGCCCCTGTTTTTGACGAGCCAACCGAGCCATCAGAAACCACCCAAGGCTTAAGCCAAGAAGAAGTTGATAGGTTATTTGACGAGAAGCTAGCCGACATGCGCGAGAAGATGGAGAAGTTGCTAAACGAGAACGAGCGTCAACAAGATGAGTTAGATAGACTTAGCAACAAAGTAGATAGCTTAAAAATGAGCAACGAAGAGCTGGAAGCAGCAGCTAAGACCGTAAACGTAAAAGACGGTTTTGTGGCCAACAACCTGTTGTTCAACACAGGTAGTGCGTGGTTATCAAATGCAAGCAAAGCAGAGTTAGACCGCATTACTGCATACTTAATGGTAAACGAAGGAGTTAACCTAAGCATAGTAGGCCATGCTGATGCTACAGGCAACTCAGAGTCTAACCTTATGTTATCAAAAATGAGAGCAGAGAATGTTTATGATTACTTGGTAGCCCGTGGCATTCGCAAAAGCAGACTTAGCCACCAATCATACGGCGACACCAAACCAGTTGCAGACAATGACTCCGAAACAGGAAGATCTCAAAATAGGAGAGTGGAGTTGAAGATTAGATAAGGGAAACCAAATATAGATAATGCTAACTTTGAGAACAGCATACAGACTGATGAGAAAAAAGAGTTTCAGATTTAAGAATTGCGATGATAATTCGATTATAGAAACCTAGGCAAACGATATATAAAAGTTCCCCAAACGAAAATCTTCAAGCACAAATTTGAAGTAGCAGCCTACACTTAAAGTGTGGGCTGTTTTCTTATAAAGCAAATTGTACTGGCTAGATTTACGGGTTTACATGTAAGTTAATAATATAGATTTCTTAGGAATTTTTGCCAAGACTAAAAAGTTTATGTTTAAAGAATGTCTAACCATTAATATTGTAGCCAACAGTTTCATGGCCTTACCTAAGCCGGTCATAAAGAGCTGCTTCTTTATTCTGTAAGGTCGTTATAAAACATATGTAGAAAACAAATAAGATTCTGAAGAGAAGTAGAAATGAAGTTTTATAAGTTATGGTTAATAGTACTATTAGTACAACTTGCGGCTCAAGCAATGGGGCAACAAATTGAAGACTCTTCAATTCAAGAAAAACAAACTTTAGACTCTCTAGCTATTCTATTATTAGAAGGAGAGAAAGTTAATTTTAATGCTCAGGAGTTTAAACACTATCCCAAATATGCTCGTGGTTTAGAACAGGTTAACAACGGTACATACACTTACAAAGACTTTAATGAACTCCTTGTGGGCATAAGTGAGCAATTGGAAATTAATCCTGATTTGCTGAATGGTTTACTGAGAATAGAGAAAGAGGCTACCAAGCAAAAAGGCCAAGCAGATTCTTCATATATGGTGGTGCTTATAGACATGGTACATTTATGCAGAAATTTAACGCAATTGGTAGTGGCAGATAGCTTTAATAATGAGCTAAGGAGATATGCTAATACTACTAACGATAAGTATTTAAAAACAAGTGCACTTGCTCATGTACAGTTTCACAACACCATAAGCTGTCTAATAAAACGAGATGTTGATTGCGCCAAAAAAGAAGTGTCAATTGGCTTAAATCTAGCAAATCAAACAAAAGACACAGGTTTAATAGTTACCGCTTTGTACTATGAGTCTGAAGTATTAAAGACCACTCGAAATTTACCAGCATTTCTACAAACCTGTTATAAAGCCTACCAATTAGATAGTGCAAGAGCCGAAAAGAGCTCTTACTATTTAATAATTATGCAAAATTGGCTCGATGGTTTAATATTTTCTGGAGCCGATCCAGACAGGGTAATTAAGCTAATTGAAGAACTTGATAAGTTGCCGGTAATGAACCAAATGATTACCGATTTCAAACTAAAGTTTGTCGCGAGTTTACCAGACGAAAGCGAATATTTGCAGCAAGTTTATGAAAGGAATGGTGCCACAAACTTTTTAGAATTGGTAGTTGCACTTGATTCTAATGCAGTAACTTTTAAGGGGCAGAAGTACTATACGGCCTTTTTAACCTTCGCCGCTAAAGTGTTAAATGCAAAAGGGTACAACAATGAAGCAATGGCCTATTACGACAAGGCATTGAGACATACTCAAGACATGTATTCTATAAAATTGAGTAAAGAGTTGGCCGAAATTGAAACACGGAAAGTGGTTGCCGAGAAAGATGCTCAAATTGCTTATGAGAAAGAAAGGCAGATATGGTTAATAATACTTGTAAGTATTGCCGTAGGTATGCTGGTAGTAATTACGTTGCTGTTCATAAACAAAAGCCGCTTTGCTCAAAGATTAACTCAGAGCAACAATGAAATTAAACAGCAACAAGAATTGCTAAAAAAGGCCGATGCCCAAAAAGCATTAATGCTTAAAGAAATGCACCATAGGGTTAAAAACAATTTTGAAGTAGTAAAAAGTTTGCTAGATATGCAAACGCGTAAAGTTGATGAGCCACTTTTTAAAGAGATGGCTACCGAAAGCAAGAATAGGCTAAATGCCATGGCGCTTATTCATAAAAGGCTTTATAAGAACGATGAATTGGTTATTGATTTTTCGAGCTATCTGAGCGAATTATTAGAAAGCTTAAAATCTGCCTATGCTATTGAGAGTCAAATTACTATTAACGAAACCGATCTTGACCTAGATATAGACACCGCTATTCCGTTGGGCTTAATTCTTAACGAATTGGCAACCAATGCTTTTAAGTACGGCTCAAAAGATGGTGTGCTAAACTTAGAAATAAGTTTAGATAAAAAAGAAGATGAAAAAATCCTTATAGTCAAAGATGAAGGCCCAGGCTTACCTGAAGGTTTAGAATTGGGTAAATCAACTTCAATGGGTCTAAAACTTATACATAGGTTAAGCTCCCAAATAAACGGTGCTGTAGCTGTAAGTAATGATAACGGCGCCGTATTTACCATTAAGTTTAAAGGTGTCTAACCAATTCATAACAAATTCAGCACTAATTATTACACCAATTAGTCGCTTTATAACAAATTTTTAAATAAACAGGGTTCTACTAGCATTTTTGAATGGCAAGCATGAGTAACATTAGAATATTAATAGTAGAAGACGAAGTAATAATTGCCGATAACATGGCCGATATTTTAGCTGGCTATGGTTATGATGTAATTGGTATAGCAAGTTCTTATTATCAGGCAGTTGAGTTAATTGAAGAAAACATACCTGATATTGCCATTATTGATATTAAAATAAAAGGCAGAAAAAGTGGTATTGATCTGGCTGAATTTATAAATGATGAATACCAGTTTCCATTCATATTTTTATCATCTAATTCAGATAGTGAAACATTATCTGAAGCCAAGGCAGTTGAGCCACAAACCTTTTTAGTAAAGCCATTTAACGATAAAGAACTTTTTACATCTATAGAAGTGGCCCTGCACAATTTTGCGCGAAACAAAAAAGCACTTGAGAGCAGTTCTGTGGCCATTAAAGAGAGCTTGTTCATTAAAAAAGAATCAAGCTTTTTGCGCTTAGATTTTGCCGATATTATGTTTATCAAAAGCAATTCAGTTTATGTCGATATACATACTATTTACGGTAATACAGAGTTGGTGCGTGGCAGTTTAGGCGACTACACCAATAGGCTCAACGCCAATTTTTTTAGGTGCCACCGCAGCTGTATTGTAAACCTAGAATACATACAAGAAATAAAACAAAACAGCAT
>JAGQWA010000271.1 GCA_020437725.1 Bacteroidota bacterium
CCCTATCAATTGGCCAATATTTCTCGTGAGAATGAAGATTTTTACCTAACCAACAAAACAAAAAATAGAAACCTAATTTTAAAGTATAAAGTTGGCAATCAAATGCATTTTAAATCTCCGTTAGACAATTGGTTAACAGAACGTTATGCCTTGTTTTATGATGTTGACACACAGATTAACTTGTATGAAATTCATCATCTACCTTGGACATTGAACCTTGCATCTATAAAGTTTTTAGAAGTGAATTACCCTGAATTTTCTAATTTATTTGAAAATGGTCCTGTTAAAACATTTTACTCTAAAGGGGTGCAGTCTTTGGTTTGGAAGAACCCGGTATAATTGTTTGAATTAAGAAGCACAAACCCAAACTATAAATTAAATTTTTATTATATGCCCAGAGTAATAATAACATTTTTAGTTTTTGGTGGGATAATTAATAAAATGCAACATGACAACAATTTATTCAAGAAGGCTGTTAGTTTTACATTAAGCTCATCTCCTATTAAGTAAACCCACAATCCCCGTCACCATCTTGAAGGTTTAGACCTATACTACCCATGCGGGTTATTAGTGCTTTTGAAATAAGATAGTTCCTGGTAAAATCTCTGGTTTTAAGGGCTAGGTTTTTGCGCTGTTTTAATTCAGAAACAAGCTCTGCATGAAAAACGGTGAAGGTGCTAATCTTCCAATTAGCAAGGCATTGGCAAATAATATTGGCAAGTTGACTGAGATTATTGTAGTGATAGCAAGCAATGAGTTTTAATGAACGATTTCGCTGAGAGAAAATCATTAGACCATTCATTTTTCCAAACTCATTTCTAGAAACAAAAACATGGTTGGTAAACAAAGGTTCTACTGAAGAAAATTGGTAGCGTGCATTGTGGGCATTCTTGTTAGGTTTTGAGAGAATCCAAGGGTTTTGCAGCAACCAATTATAATCAACTGCCTGGCGTTGAAAATGGCCTGTGGCTTGATGAGCTTGAATGAATTCATTCATTTCGTCATCAATGAAATCATGATTACTGTAAGAAAGTAAATGAGAATCCTTCTTTGAATTTTTATTCAGAAACAGATTTACGAATCCATCAACACCCTTTAAAACTGGCTTTAACTGGCTGAATATCTTTCGTTTTGGCGGCAAAATGTTTGACAAATCAGATTTGATGTAAAACCTTATTCCATTTAATTGAAAAGGTTCTTTTTCGAATAAATCTGTTCTATCATAAAGCTTCTTGGTAAATGGAACATAATCACCAGAAAGCATATACGGCTGCTCATTTACAGCCTGCTTAATAAGTTGCTGCCCAACGCCCTTGCCACGTGCTTTTTCTGAAACCCATAAGCCGCTAAGCCATCCCACTTTTATAAAACCCGTATTAAGTTGCATTTCGTCTGGTAAAATGCCAGCATAGCCCATTAATTCGCCATTTTCTTCGGCTAGAATTAACAACGTATCATCATCACCAGCTTTTGGGTTTTTGATTTGAGAAAGCGCTCTATGCCTGGTTATTGGAATATGCTCTCCATTTGTGAAAGCTTCAGAATTGAGATACTCTGCAAGGGCTTGTTTATTGAGTTTTCTAAATTGCATTAAGCCCTTTTAATTCTGTTTTTGCCAAAAGGGTGTTTAATGAGATAATAAAGCAATTCTGAATTCAAAATCTGCTTTCCTGTTAAATGTGCCATCTCGAAAGGAATTCGCTGCAAATGTGTGGGCAAAATATCCTTCTTCTGCCCTGCACAGCCAAAAGTGAGCTCGGTAAATTTCTGGTTTTTCAATTCTGTAAAAAACCGTTTGGTTACACCATAATCAGTAAATGGAAACGAGAATGTTCTGTAATTTAAATTGAAACTTTTGGCTACATGATTCATACTTTCTCTTGTTTGTTTCAACTGTTCATTAAATGGTATTTGATAGTAGAACGGATGATCTACACTATGCCCACCAAAATAGAATCCATCATTTATAAGAGACTGAATTTGCGTCGAAGTAAGATAAGGTTGTTCAGTTCTCAAGAATTGATCAAAGTCTAGTTCAATTGCTGAAGCCAATTTGTCTAAAAGACTTCTTTCTTCATATGAAATTCCAAGAATTCGCTCAACATTATTGTAAGTAGAGAACTCTTTTGAAAGCATGCTCTGATTTTCTTTCACCAATAGTTGCTCAATAATCAAACTCTGCTTATAACGGAAAAACAAGCCTTTATTATCAATAAACGCGCTGTTTAGAAAACAAACGGCAGGCACGCAGTATTCTTTTAAAATGGGAGCAATAACATGGTAAAAAGAGCTTAACCCGTCATCAAAAGTTAAGAGAAACGATGGCTTTTGTGGCTTTTCATTATTGAGTATCAATTCTCTTAAATCAAAATAATTTATTGGTTCAAAATGCTTTAGCAGGAATTCCAAATCCTGTCTAAATACTTTGGTACCTTTTACTTGATAGAGATGTTTTATATGAGGAAGTTCAACATCTGAAATGGCATGATAGAACGGCAAAACCAGTTTTTGACCAGCCAATGACAATAGCATATTGGTTGGCAAAGCGCTTGATGCTTTGCTTACAGCTGCTATAAATATCTTTCTAAACCCTGCCATTTGGCTTAATCAAAGTAGATTACCTATTTGTGTTCGAAGAAAGCGAAATTTAAAACCTGCTGAATAATATCATCACGGACACATCATTCAACCCGAAAATAAAAAAGAGACTGTCTAAAAAGTCAGTTAGTCATCTTGAATTAAGTTCAAGATCTCGTTCATCTGGCTCCAAACCAAATTTCAAGATTCTGAAACATGTTCAGAATGACTGCTTTTATTACTTTTTAGACAGCCCCTTTCTACATTTCTGAAACAACTTATTTCTTCTGCTCTGGAGCAGCAGAATTGGTCATTTCCTTATCTATTTTGTTTGGATTAACTCCGTAGTTGATTTTTAGATCCTGGCTCTTGCCAAATACTTCTGGGTGTAGATATTTACCCCTTTCCATTTCGTTTTTAGCTACTTCAGGCTTCACTCTGTTTTTCTGAGCATAAGCATCATCTCTAACGCCGGTGACCATCCAACTCACTTTTACATTTGGCTCATCAGTTTTAATTGCAAATTGATTATCGCTTACTTCTTCGGCCACAATGGCTCTTGCAAACGAACCAATTACGGTTAATTGATAGGTAAAATCTTTGTTCAATGCTTCAAAATAGTCTGGCAATTCAACAACTGCATTTCCATTTGCATCAGTTGTTGTGGTGCCTGAATAGATATTCAACATATCAGGACTTTCTACAAAGCTGTGATACAAGAACTTGTTTTCAGGATCAAGCGGGTGGTCAATTTTAAACGTTCCGCTCGACTTTGAGATAGTGCCTGATATGCCTACATCACCAATAAAATACCCTGCATAATAAATTTTTGAAGGATCGTATGCATTTGGAGAAATACCCATTACACCAATTTTTAATTGACCACTTGTATCTGCTGTATTGGTAAGTCCATATACACCCCATTGGCGATTTCCGGTATTTGTTCTTGCAAACGAACCTATTCTTTCTCCAATTAGATTATTTCCATCTACCAAGCTATAACTTCCTGTAATAAAAGAAGTTGTATTGGTATCTGGTGCAACAACGGCAATTACGCCAGCAGATCCACCAAAAAATCTGCCACCCCAGCCAAAGCCCCCAACTGGCTGAGCAACACCTTGCACTGCTGTAGGGTTAAATCTAGTAGTGCCATCGTACTCAACACGTAAAATTTGCGGATTAATGGCATTTGTATAATTGGTTTTCATAAATCCTGCAACTGGCTTATTGGTTTCAACCACAAACTCTCGTGTGTTTAAAGGTGTTGTGGTTCCTATTGCCACACTGGTATCGTTATCATAGATTTTTGAGATTTGAAGAGAAGTAGAAGTTCTAAATTTTGGAACATAGTATTGGGTTCCTGATCCACCAAGTCCGCCTGAACCACCACTAATTGCTGCCGGTGCCCAGTTAGAGCCATTCCATTGCAATACATCATTTTGCTTTGGTGTGGTTGAAATTCTTGTGTCAGTTAAATCAGCAAGTGAATAACCATCATTTACCCATGTGTTTCCATTCCATTGCAATAAATCTTTTGACGATGTATTGCTCAATTTCACGTCGCTTAAATCGCCAATTGCCTTGGTTGGTAAAGCTGAAGGCACCCAGCTTGTACCATTGTACTTTAAAAATTCATCACTTTTTGGCGAACTGGCACTTACGTCGCCAAGATCATCCAAATCTGAAACCGAACTAGTGGGCAAAGTAGCTGGTGCCCAAGTGCTGCCATTATACTTCAAAATATCGTCGCTTTTGGCTGAAGTTGTACTTACATCGCTTAAATCGGCCAATTTGCCAATTGAGCTTGACGAAACGGTACCTGGCTGCCACGAAGTGCCATTAAACTGCAAAACATCTTTATCGTTTGCACCTGTTGTGCTCACATTTTGCAAATCTTCTAAACTATATTCTTGGTCGGTAGAATTAGCGTGAAGTGCAAACGGTACGCTTAAAAGTTGAGTGGTACCCATTAGCTGATAGCTGGTGCCGCCTGATGCATCTAGTTCCACTTTCACGTATTTGGTTCCGTCGCTCCAATCAATGGCTGAAAACTGACCTGTAACTACAGATCCGGCTCCGATGGTTAGGTTTAAGAGTCCAAATTCGTTTGATGTAACACTATGTGTTTCTTGGTAAAGAATGGTTCCTGTTGGTGAGCTCTGTATTAAGCTAATTCTTAGCGAAACCTTGGTGTTTTTTAGTTCTTTACCAGTATTGTCGCGAGCCATTGCCTGATAGCTAAAACCATTTGGCGACTGCGCCATAGCCGGAATAAAAAGGCATAAAGCCAATATGAGTGTAAATATTTTTTTCATGAATTCTATTTTAAAA
>JAGQWA010000272.1 GCA_020437725.1 Bacteroidota bacterium
CATCTTATAACCAATTTGGGGTAAACAACGGTTTGCCAAGTAGCGAATGTTATAGCACCACACAAGATGCAATTGGCTTTGTTTGGATATTTACAGATAGAGGTGCATGCCGTTTTAATGGCTATGATTTTAAAGTTTTTACCACCGCCAATGGCTTACCTAATAATGTTGTTTTTGATGGTAAATGTGATAAAAATGGAACGCTTTGGGTGGTAACTCATGGCGGAAAATTTGCTCAATTTAATGGCTATAGTTTCGTTCCGGCTTCCTTTAACCAAACACTCTTAAAACAAGCTACCGAGCTAAATATTGACCAATTTGTTATTGATGAAAACAACGTGCTTTGGGCTTTTGCAAACCAAGCAGCAAGGAAATCTTTCTACTTAGTAGAGTATAACATTACCAAACAAAACCTTAAACTACATACAGCCGCTGATTTTGAATCTTTTCCGTTGGTAATAAAGCATTTTAGAAATGGGCAAATGCTTTCAAAACACAACCCTACAGCTACTCTAAATTTTAATGAAAAACCTAATGAAAATGATGGTTTTGGATACCTTAATGGCAATGAATTGGGTTTTGATAATAAAGATAGAAATAGAGTACCTTCTGATAGATCAAAAGCAATTGAACTAAATAATCACTTTAGCCTTGTTTCGTACGGTTCAAACTTAATTTCTGTGATTGATGGACGTAAAAAAACACAAAATCTGGGCTCAAGTATTTTAAACTTCTTTAAAAGCAACGACACCCTAATGATTGGCACACTCAATAAAGGGGTTTTGCTATATTCAATAGGCGACACTGCTATTACATTTATGCAGCAATGGCTGCCAAACAAGAGTGCTACTTCAATAATAAAAGACCAACGAAATGCACTTTGGATAACCACTTTGAATGATGGATTAATACATATTCCGAACCTTAAAATTGCCAGCCTCAGTACTGGTTTTACGTCTGAATTTGTTAGCCACGTAAAAACACGTAACAATGTGCTTTTGAGCCTCTATAATAATAAAGAGTTGCTCTATTTTTATAAAAGCAATACCAACATTATACCCCACCATATTGCTCTAGATAACTATGCAAGCTGCCTAGCGGTATTGGGCAACAATAAAGTGGTAGTTCCCAATGCCACAAATTTGCTTTTTGTAGATTTTGAGAAACATGAACAGAAAAAAATTGAAAGCACTAGCGCCTACTCTTTTGCAGAATCTACCACCACTGGTTGGATGGCTGCTCGAAAACTGCGATACGAAGAATTTATAGGATCAACAGAAGAATCGGCCAGAGTAATTAACAATAAGATAGCTCCTAGTTGTTTGTACTTTGACTCATTACAAAACCTTAAGCTTATAGGCACTTATAATGGCGTTTATCAAGTACTAAATGATTCTATTGCTAAATGGTGTGAGCATCTTCCCTTTGCTGATAAACGCATTACCGATATTACAAGAATAAATGATGGAACCCTGGCAATTGGCACATTGGGAGACGGTATCTATTTTGTTAATAATGAACTTATTGAGAAACATTTAAATGTTGCAAAAGGCCTTAAAAGCAATTTGGTGAACGATGCTTTAATGATAAACGAAAACATGCTGGCCATAGCATCAAATTCAGGAATTGAAATTATTAAAACAACAGAACCTGGGTTGGCGCATATTAGATATTCAATTAAAAACGGCTTAAAAAACAACCAAGTAAATGAATTGTGTATTTGGAACAATTACTTGGTTGCCGCCACTGCTAATGGAATAACTCTTATTGATTTAAAACTAAATTTTAGCAACAATACAGCGCCTGCTATTTTTATAGACTCTATGTTGGTAAATGGTTCTACCAATTTTTATACAAACTCCAACTCATTCACATTTAAGGAAAATGGAAGTGGAATTGCCTTTCATTACACAGCTTTGGACTATGGGCAAAACGGGCAAATTCAATATGCGTATAAACTGCTTCCAAACGACCAAAACTGGACGCTAACAGAAAACCGCAATGTAAAATATGCTGGCCTTACCTATGGCGACTATAAATTTCAATTGAGCAGTATAAATCCATCTAATGGAATGGTTTATGGTTTAAATACCTTAACCATTCCTTTTTCGGTAACCCGACCATTTTATTTAAAAACTTGGTTTATTGTGGCCTGCATTGTTGGTGTTTCGGCACTAATTGTATTGGTTTCGCTTTTATACGTGCGTTATGTTAGAACAAAGGCCAATACGGCCCAACAATTAAATGAAATGGAGCAACAGGCCTTAAAAGCACATATGAACCCGCATTTTCTCTTTAATGCTTTAAATTCTGTTCAGAACTTTATTGCCATTAACGATAAAAAAGAATCATTCTCGTTTATATCTAGATTTTCAACACTTGTTCGAGAGTTTTTAGATAATTCGCAAAAAAACCAAGCCTCACTTAAAAATGAATTAGACGGTTTAAAAGCCTACCTAGAGCTCGAAAAATTGCGTTTCGAAAACAAATTCGATTATCATATATATGTTGCAGAAAACTTAAAACCCGATTTGCGCGATATTCAAATTCCTGGCATGATTATTCAACCCATTTTAGAAAATGCCGTTATTCATGGAGTTAGACCACTAAACGGGCAGGGCCATATAAAAATTGATGTTATTTCTGATAGCCAAAACTGTATAATTAGCGTTAGCGATAATGGTATTGGTAGAAAAGCATCGGCCACCTTAAATGCAACAAAAGTTACTTACCATAAATCCTTTGGTATGGCCAATATTAAACGCAGAATAGATTTGTTAAATAAGTATAGTAACAAGAAAATTTCTTTTGATGTAATTGATATAGAAGAAGGCAACGAAACGGGCACAGTAGTAATTCTTAGATTTCCTTTAAACCGCGTTTACCATGAAAATTAATGCCGTAGTTATTGATGATGAAGGCCCTGCCATATCGGTTTTAACCACCATGCTTAGAGAATTTTGTAGCGATAGAATTAACCTTATTGGAACGGCAAATTCGGTAGCATCGGGTATTCATTTATTAAAAGCCAAAAAGCCACAATTGCTATTTTTAGATATTAACATGATAGACGGTTACGGCTTCGACATTTTAAAACACCACTTTGAGTTTAAATTCGAAGTAATTTTTATTACAGCCTACAATGATTTTGCCATTAAGGCCTTTAAATATGCGGCATTGCATTATTTGCTAAAGCCGGTTAATCCAGATTTACTTTTAGATGCTATAGACCGATATTATGACAAGCATCCTACAAATGCCGACCAGCTTTCTACGCTCGAAAAAAGCTTTACAGCAAAGCCAAAAACAATTGTACTACCCAACTTAAAAGGGTATAAGGCCTACGAGTTAGACTTGCTTATTTCTTTTTCGGCAGAGAGTGGCTACACGTTAGCCAAATTTAGCAACACACAAACCTTGGTATTAACAGAGTCTTTAAACCATTATCAAGACATTCTAGACCCTAACGCTTTTTGCCGCATTCACTCAAAACACCTGGTTAATATTGGGCATGTGCTAAAATATGTTTCAGACGGGCGAAATGGCCATGTTGTACTTTCAAATGGCGAAATGGCAGAAGTTTCAACCCGAAAAAAAGAAGCGTTTTTACAAAAGTTTAAAACCTTTAGTAAATAGATTATTCAATTACAATTTGCTTTACTACGTGTTCTTCATTGCCAATAATGCGCAATATGTAAATACCGGTGTTAACATGAGATAGGCCTATTCTTTTTTCTTGAATTCTTCCATTAATAGACTCATTATAAACCACTTGCCCTTGTAGGTTACAAATTTCAATTCGATTTATAAGCACCAACTCGTCTATTTCAATTTGAAGAAAACTTTTGGCAGGGTTTGGATACACATTAACCAAATTATTAAAATTCGGGTTTTGAGTGTTTGCCATAAAAGAAACAGAAAAATTATCGATATTAATGGTGCCGCCAAGGCCCGATATATAGGTAATTTTAACCAATAGTCCATCATTTCCAGGGCTTGGGATAGCCTGTGTAATGCTGCGCCAATTGTTCTCTGCAGGATTAATAAACCCTTCTTCTATTGATGCAGGATTGGTAATTGGCGTTGGAAATGTAGCCAGTTCTTTACCTCCTCGTATCCAGAAAACCTCCCAAGTATTGCCACAATCTTGAGAAAAGCTTAGCTCTAGGGTATCAAAAAAATTAGTTGCTGGTGGGTTGGTGTATGAAATGTAATTGTAGGCATAATCGAAACTAACCAAGCACGTACCGCCTGTGCTAAATACAGTTGGTAATATTAGCTCGTCTCTAGCGTTTGTATTGTCAAATATAAATCCAGAATTAAAGTTATAAATAGAAAAGTTGCCATCTTTAGCTATTACGTTGTCTAGCCCCCAGGTATTTGGGTACCCATGCTCATTGTGCGTCCAATCTTCTGGTGGAAAAATTCCCCCTTCAAAATTTTCACTTATGTTGTTTGGTCTTTTTGCTTGCGTGTTGGCAATTTGAGCATACAGCACATTGTTGCTTTTGCCGGGATCTGTTTGGCCGCCCACTTCTTTTACCGAAACAGTAACCTCATCGTGGCCATTTCTGGGTCTTGGTAAATTGGTTAAATTCAATAATTCGTGTTCAAAAGGGCCAAGTTTTGTAGCAGATTCGTACTCAACGGTTGTATCATTTGTTTCAATTTCTAGCAAATAGCCGTTCATTGTTTTTGAGCCAATGTTTCTCACCAAAATTTCTAGCCCAAAATCGCTATCGCATATTTTTTTTGAAGGTTTCACTTTTACCACGTCGAGATTTAACTCGTGCTCGGCATTTTGGGCATAAAAGGTTTTAAAGTCAGAAACCAAACCAACTGCTGGCACCTCGTGGTTTAATGATGGAAAAGCTTTAAAATAAACAATTGCATTATGTTTAACTAGTT
>JAGQWA010000273.1 GCA_020437725.1 Bacteroidota bacterium
CCGGTGCCGTTGCCCGCGGAAAATTGTCAGAAGACGAAATGGCTGTAGCAATGGGTAGAATTACATTCACCACCGCATTTTCTGATTTAAAAGCCGATTTTATTCTCGAAGCCATTATTGAAAAGCTTGAAGCCAAAGTGCAACTATTTAACAAGCTGGCGGCTCAAAATAGCGAGTCAACCATTTTGGCAACCAACACATCTACCATTCCCATTACCAAAATTGGCGCAGCCATACCCAACCCAGAGAGGCTGGTTGGGGTACATTTTTTCAACCCTGCTCATATTATGAAATTGGTTGAGATTATTTCAGGTGCAGCAACTAATCCCGCTATTGCCCACACGGCTTATGATTTAGTTAAAAGTCTTGGCAAAACACCCGTAATGGCAGCTGATGCTCCCGGGTTTATTGTAAATAGAGTAGCTCGCCATTTTTATATAGAAGGATTAAAAGTGCTTGAAGAAGGAGTAACCAACCACGAAGGCATTGATAAACTAATGGAAGCAAGCGGCTTTAAAATGGGGCCTTTTAAATTGATGGACTTAATTGGTGTTGATACCAATTTTGCAGTAACATCATCAATGTACGAGAGTTTTCATTTCGATGGTAAGTTTAGACCTAGCAGAATTCAAGAGCAAAAAGTGCACGCTGGTCATCACGGCCGCAAGAGCGGAAAAGGATTTTACAAATACGAACAATAGATTTTGAAGCAGTATAAATTATTATTTCCGGAGAAATTTTCTGACTATAAGCTTATAGACAGCGGAAACGGCCAAAAGCTTGAGCAATTTGGCAAGTACACAGTTATTAGGCCAGAGCCACAGGCCATTTGGAAACCCCAATTGAGCAATTTTGAGTGGGAAAGTGTGGCACATGCCCGATACGAAGCTGAAGATGCCCAAAAAGGCAAGTGGAAGAAGCTTAAAGACATGAACAACCCATGGAAAATTAAATACCGTGGCTCAAACTTCACATTATTCTTTGAGCTTAGGTTTACTCAGTTTCGACACCTTGGCATTTTTCCAGAGCAAAGCAGCCACTGGGAATTTATTTGGGAGCAATCTAATCGATTAAAGAAACCCAAAGTGCTTAACCTTTTTGCATATACAGGTGGTGCTTCTATGGCCGCAAGGGCTGCTGGTGCCGATGTAATTCATTGCGAAGCCATGCGCCAAGTGGTGGCTTGGGCAAAGCACAATATGCAAATTTCTAAGTTAGAAGATGTTAGGTGGCTAGTTGAAGACGCGCTAAAATTTGTAAAACGCGAAGAAAAACGCGGGCACAAATACAATGGGATTATTATGGATCCGCCATCTTTTGGAATTGGACCAAGTGGCGAACGTTGGAAACTACACGACAAATTGCCAGAACTTATAAAAGCCACTTGCTCTTTGTTAATTCCCGATGAGTCGTTTATGGTTGTTAACACTTATTCGCATCATCAAAGCCCGTTAATCCTTAAAGGATTGGTAGAGAGTAACTTAGGTAGATTAAAGCATTTTGAGTTGGGCGAATTAGCCATTAATAGCGGGCAAGCCCAAGTGCTTCCATCTGGTAGTTATCTACGGTTTGTTTATTAAACTTTTTCTACTATAAATAAGATTGCTACTTTTGCGCTTCGATTTTTTGAAGCACCCTAAAATTGATTGCCATGCAAGGGATAATAAGAGAGATACAACAAGAGTTTATGAGAACAGATATTCCTGATTTTAGAGCAGGAGATACTGTTAAAGTAATGTATAAAATTAAAGAAGGAGACAAGGAGCGTGTTCAACCATTTCAAGGTGTAGTAATACAAAGACGTGGCACTGGTGCAACCGAAACTTTTACAGTAAGAAAAATGGCTTCGGGTGTTGGTGTTGAGCGTATTATTCCTATTCACTCTCCATACATTGAAAGCTTAGAAGTAACAAAACGCGGTAAGGTTAGAAGAGCAAGAATTTTCTACCTACGCGGTTTAACAGGCAAGAAAGCCCGTATAAAAGAAAAGCGCGGGTAGTTTTTGTTGATAAAAAGAAATCAAGTTTAAAGAGGGAAGTCAATCGGCTTCCCTTTTTTTGTTCGCTTATGACCGCATTCTTAGATGAACTGAACAATGCCCAACGTGCGGCGGTAGAAAATATTGAAGGCCCAATGATGGTACTGGCTGGTGCTGGCTCTGGAAAAACACGGGTTCTTACATATCGCATTGCCTATTTAATGGAATGCGGAATTGATCCATTCAATATTTTAGCACTAACCTTTACCAACAAAGCAGCGCGCGAAATGCGCGATAGAATTGAAAAGGTAATTGGCGCTGATGCTCGAAATATCTGGGTAGGTACTTTCCACTCAATTTTTGCCAGAATTCTTAGATACGAAGCACATTTATTGGGCTACCCACAAAACTTTACCATCTATGATACTGACGATACCAAGAGCCTGCTAAAAACCATAGTAAATGAAACGCAGCTTGATAAAGACCAGTATAAACCTGGAATGTTGTATGGCCGAATTTCAACCCTTAAAAACAATTTTGTTTCGGTTAAAGAATACCTAGAAGACCAAAACAATTATTTGGAAGATAAAAATGCCGGACGCCCCAAATTTGGTGAAGTATATAAAGAGTACATAACCCGCTGTTTTAAAAGTGGGGCAATGGATTTTGACGATATTCTGCTAAAAACCTACGAGCTTTTTAATAAACACCCCGATGCGCTAAATAAATACCAGCACAAGTTCAAGTTTGTTTTGGTTGATGAGTATCAAGATACCAACTCAGTTCAGTACAATATCATTAAAAAGCTAGCTTCAGTTAACCAGAATATTTGCGTGGTGGGCGATGATGCTCAATCTATTTATGCCTTTCGTGGAGCCAACATAAAGAACATTCTCAATTTTGAAAACGACTATCCAGACTTTAAACTATTTAAGCTTGAGCAGAATTACCGCTCAACCAAAGTAATTGTAGAAGCAGCCGGCGATGTTATTAAAAACAACCGCGAGCAATTAGAAAAGAAAATTTGGACAGCCAATGCCGATGGAGATAAAATAAAGGTGTTTGTAGCCAATTCAGAAGGCGAAGAAGGCCGCATAATAGCAAGTTCCATTTTTGAGGAAAAGATGAATTCGCAAGCCAAAAACAGCGAATTCGCCATACTTTATAGAACCAATGCACAGTCAAGGTCATTTGAAGAATCGCTCAGAAAATTAAATCTTCCTTACAGAATAATTGGCGGTTTATCGTTCTACCAGCGCAAGGAAATTAAAGATTTACTGGCCTATTTGCGCATTATTTTAAACCCTAACGACGAAGAAGCTCTAAAGCGAATTATCAACTATCCAACCCGTGGAATCGGAAAATCAACTCTAGATAAAATTTTGCTTTACGCCAGGCAACATGATCTTTCAATATGGCAAACCATACAGCAGCCACACGTAATTGGCCTAAGCCAGGCCATTTGCAGCCGCATTCAGTATTTTGTAATTATGATGCAGGGTTTAATGCACGAAGCTCAGCTTAAAGATGCCTATGAGGTTGCTTCGGCCGTAGCCAAGTCGTCAAGTATGCTAAAAACCCTTTACGAAGACAAAAGCATAGAAGGCATTTCGCGATACGAAAACATTCAGGAGCTACTGGCTGGTATAAAAGAGTTTGTAGCCAAAGAAGACCAAGAAGACAAATCGCTTGGTGCTTATATGCAAGATGTGGCATTGCTAACCGATGCCGATACTAAAGATGACGGCGAAGAGAAAATTACGCTAATGACCATTCATGGTGCAAAAGGCCTTGAGTTTCCATTTGTGTATATAGTTGGAATGGAAGAAAACCTGTTTCCATCGCAATTGTCGTTGCAAAGCCGAACCGAGCTGGAAGAAGAACGACGTTTGTTCTATGTGGCCATAACCCGTGCTGAGCAGAAATGCACGCTTTCTTATGCGCGCCAACGGTTTAAATGGGGTCAACTAACTTTTGGCGAGCCAAGCAGGTTTATTGATGAACTTGATTCGTCGAGGCTTGATTACCAATTGGCCGAACAAGGAATAAACTTGCCTATACCAAAAGGGCCACCACAAGGTTTTAAGCGTTTTCAACCTACAAACAAGCAGCCTTTTCAAAAAAGTGCTGCAGCACCTAACTTCAAGGCCGACCCTCCAGGAAAAATTAAAATTGGCCAAACAGTAGAACATGCTAGATTTGGCGTTGGACAAGTAACCAGTTTAGAAGGCGGTTTAGGTAACGAAAAAGCCACAATAGATTTTAAAGATTTTGGTCAGAAGCTCATATTGCTGAAATTCGCCAAGTTGCGGGTAATTAATAATGATTAGTAGAATATGGAATTTGAATACAATAGCCAGTTAGAAGACATTGCCATTAGAGAATATGGCAGAAACGTGCAAAGAATGGTTAATCACTTAGCAACCATTAATGACCGGGCAGAGCGCAACATTGCCGCCCAACAGGTAATTAAGGTCATGAACCAAGTAAATCCAGACACCACAAAAGCATCTGATTATGAACACAAACTTTGGGATCATCTGCATATAATGTCTGGTTATCAGCTAGATGTTGATTCTCCTTACCAAAAACCGTCTCCCGAAGAACTTCTAAAGCGACCAGATTTACCTATGTACAATACACATCGGTTTACTTTTCGCCATTATGGTACTATTATAGACCAAATGATTGGCACTGCTTGCGAAGAAGAAAGCAACCAAACACGCCAAAAAATGGCACATTATATTGCCGCTTACATGAAAATGGCCTACAAAACTTGGAACGATGAAAAAGTGGCCGACGAGGTAATTATTCAAAATCTTAGAGAAATGTCGGGCGGCAAATTGGTCGTTGAAACCATTGCAGAGATAAGCGAAAATGTTTCAGCCTTTAAATCGAAAAGCAACCAGAACAACAATAGAAAT
>JAGQWA010000274.1 GCA_020437725.1 Bacteroidota bacterium
ATCCAGAGCGTGTTGGTACCTATTTGTTGGAGCCATTCGGGCTTGAAAAGGTTTCTGATTCCAACAAAAAAGGCAATAAGCCACAATACGTTTCCAAACCTGATAAACAGGTAATTGTTGTAAGCGACATCAATAAAAACCTGCCAGCCCGTTTCTTGCCCAAGCCTTACCATGAACCATGATGAATGAAAAGTGAGCAGGTATCCAAGCACTGTTAAAACCGCTATAAAAATAGGGTAGAAGCGATCATGGTTTCGCCATGTTGCGGTTATTATACCCAAGCTGCTTCCTAATAAAACATAGCCGAACCAAGGCAAAATGCTAAAAGTTGAACCGTGGTAAGTTGTAAACACATTGGCAATGAAAACAGGAAGTGCGGCCAATTCGGCTTTTATATAGGCAGGTTCAAAAGCGAACAGGCAGATGCCAGATATAAAAAGAATGGTTGCTATTAGGATGTTAGGATGGTGGGTTTTTCGCCCCCATCTAACTTCCCCCACTTGGGGGAAGAACTTTTCTCTTTCCGTATAACTAGTCTCATAATTATTGACGAACTCAATATGGTTTGAAATTGATTTGGGTCGTCTTTTATTCAATCCAATTCGAAGAATTGATAAAGCCTTTCGCCTTTGGGGAAGAGTTGGGGCGGAACCAATAAACACCCATTTCAAAACCACAAACAACCCAATAATGAACAGGATAGATAATCCTATTACGTGCAACACATCCCATTGCCATTGGCCTGGAGAAATGTAGCCGTTGAATAAGTTTGGGATATTTACCCTCAATAGATAACCCCACAAAATGAGCTCCAATCCGCGTTTAATGCCTTTTTTTATTCTAAAGCGGGCTTCTCCTTTTTTCGATTTTTCAAGGAGCAGAAAGAAAAACACATAGCCTGTTATGGTGAAAAAGGTTGGGGCCGTAATGCCACGACAGAATTTCCATGTTCTAAAAAACAGCGAGTGTTCATTAACTAAAGAAGTATCGAGCAGCATGTGCACAAAATGGCCTTGTAGCATCATAATAATGGCCACTCCACGCAGAATATCTAAAAAGTATAACCGCTGATTTACTATGGGTTTACAGCAATTTTCGCATGGCCAGCATGGTGCCTAAATGCATGGCTTCGTGCGTATTGTTAAATATGATGGCTTCTTCGGTTCTAGTAAGCTCTATGCCGTAGCTGGTGGTATAGGCATTATACTGTGTAAACATACCGTATTCATAGTCAGTTTTCAGCATTTTGGGTGTTTCGGCTAATAAGAACTTAAGTTCATCTATGGCAGTGGCATCAAAAACTTGATTTGGGGCACTCCCTTTTCTAAATTGCTCAATTAGCTGATCGTCAACCTTGGTTTCTAGGTTAGACATTCTATAAACCAACAATTGTTGAGTTACCACCACATGGCCAGCATTCCAAATAAGATTGTTATTAAAACCTGTTGGAATTTGATTCAGTTGCTCAACTGTGTAAGGCTCAAGCAAATCGATAATGCGTTGGCGAGTAGTTTGGTTAACGTAGAATGAGTATTTCAAATCCATATGCTTATAATTTTCCGAGTTCTTCAAGTACTTCTATCATTATATCGGGGCGATCGGTAATTAAACCATCAGCACCAATTTCTATCAAATCTTTCATGTCATCTTTATCGTTTATCGTCCAATAATGAATGGCCATATTGTGCTTATGTACGCTTTTAACTACCCGTTTTTTGTCAATGCCAATACCAGAGCTTTCCATAGGAACCTGAGTGGCAACCGCTTTGGGCCAATGCAGTAAACCCGTTCTAGACCGCGAAGTGAGAACCAATTTGGTAGTGGCTTTTTTAGGCGTTGAAACGTAGTGCTGTTCTTCTGAAATTTTAAGGTAATACTCAATAATCTCATCGTGAAAGGAAGCTATAATGGTTCTGTTTACCATGTCATACTGTTCAATTAGGCGCTCTAACACGTCGGCCGCACGCTCGCCAATTTTTCCTTCATCTTTTATTTCAATTACGAAAGGAAAATGCCCGTATTTGGCCATAACAGAATCGAGCCTCGTAATTCGAACGGGGGCGTTCAAATAAGGTTGGTTTCCATCTAAATCAGTGAACCCGTCGCCAAAATTGTATTGCAACAGCTCTTTATAAGTATAGTCTGCCACCTTACCTTCGCCATCGCTCATGCGGTCAATGGTTTCGTCGTGATGCGTTACCAAAATACTGTCTTTGGTAAGGCAAACATCCATTTCAAGTGCATCAACGCCCAATGCGGCTGAGCCATCAAAAGCCATCATGGTATTTTCAGGCCACAACGCTTTAGAACCGCCGTGCGCAATTATCCACGGCTTGCCACCTTCGGCAATTATAAACGGATTTTCTGGCGCCAATTTCTGCTCTGGCACACAACCCAAAATCAGCAATAGAACGAATACAAACGGAGCCTTTTGCATGGTGCGGCGTTTAGGTTCCAAATGTTCAAATAGTTTTTGAATAAAAGAGATAGGCTTATAGAGAATAGAGAATAGAGAATAGAGAATAGGGAATAGGGAATAGAAATTCTTAACTTCTGGGCCTGTAAACCTTGAATTTTACCCTTTGAACTACTTGTTCAATGTCATTAGATTTCTCGCTCTGCTCGAAATGACCTTGGAGCAAGACTTTGGATCTTGGACCTTGGACTTTGGACTAGAAATTAGCGAATAGTGACTAGAAACTAGTGACTAGAAACTACCCCCCTTTCCGCATTCTAAATAAGAAGCGTAACCAATTTAAAGATTCAGTTCCAAAAGGCGGTTTTTTCCATTCTCCATTTAACCATGAATAGGCTTGTAAAACTTTTGGAGACAACCAATAACCGTTTTCATGGTTCCAGGCATTGCTGCCGTGTACTACTTGCAAATAGGCAAATGGCAAATGAATTTGGTATAATTCACCGTATTTCGGCATTTCCCTAAAAGAGTCGTACAAAACGGTTTTGGTATTTTTTGCCGGTTCTAACAGAGAAATAAATGGATTGCATTCGTTTACATAACCCAACACTTTATAAGAAGTTACAATGGCTCCATTCTTAAAATTTAGAAGAGTTGGCTCCTTAAAATTAAATGCTGTTTTATGAAGGTGTTTAACAAAATCAGGGTGAATTGCGTCGTCACTATCAAAACGTGTGGTTAGTAAATATTCAGCTTCTGCATAATATTCTTGCAATTGCTCACCAATTTCGGCTTGGTCTATTTTTCTTAACATTACTAATTGCATGTTATCTAACTCATTTTCAAAAGCCTGCAATTGTTCAAGAATTGAATTTGGTGTTTCAGGATGAATAAAAACCAGCCATTTAAAGCTTTGGTTGCTCTGGTGTTGAATGCTAGGAAGACAATACTTTACGAAAAGCGCTAGACGTTCATCAAGCCATTTTTCATTAACAAACTCTTGGTTTTTGGCAAACGAAGTTTCAACATTAAAACGAGTAAGAATAAGATGTACAAACGGTTGAGCCAACTAATTGCTTTTCTGGAAAGGCGAAATTAACCGACTCATCATCTTTTTTTCGATGTTCCAAAAGAATCTGAACTGGCCAAACAGCGTGCCTACAATAATTAGCACAACTTGGTAAACCGGAAAGATAAGAATGATGCGCAATGGCCAGTAAAGCCAAGGATTAAAATCATGCTTGTGAAAACCGATATACTCCATAACAGGAGCTGCCAATTTTACTGATGCTGAGCCCGTTATGGCGAAAACCACACATATAATAAGCACATGAAATGGACTCTTTAAATTCCATTTCAGCATAAGGCGGCTAACCCATTTTGGCACATTGTTCATGCCGCAAACGTAAGTGCCTAACCAAGCTCAATTCTTGACGTTCGTCAGACATGAAAGCTTTACTTTTCGCACAAATTTTTACCATTGCTAAGCGCTTATCTCATAAAATGGCCCAAGCCAAATGCACCAGTTAGTTCAATAAAACAGCATGCTGATCGCATTAATAAATGCTTAGAATATGGTTTTAACCAAAAGGCTGCACAAACTGAATTTGTAGGACATGGCAATGCTCAATTGCTTGTTGCCAATGGTTCAGAACAGGCAGTTTCATTTATTCAAGAAGGGGAAAAAGCAACACTTTTTTATGGTCAAAGTATTGCGTTGAACCAATTTAGAGACCATCATTTAAGCCATATTAATGGCCATTTCTGTGCAATTGCTATTGACTCTTCAGGCATAACCATCAATTACGATTACACGGGCATTTTCCGCCCTTATTATATTGAAACAAGTGATGCCATTTGGATAACTTCTCACGAATGGATGCTGTTTGCCGCTAAGGCTGTTTTTCCAGAACTAAATATTAATGCTGTTACCAATTTGCTTTTGGCCAATTGGAATATTGGTGGAGACGCACTACTTAATGGCGTATCTCGATGTAAGCAGCTGTTTAATTATCGAATTATTGGCAATGCAAATTTGGAAGCATTTCCAGCCCAAATTGAAGACTCGGCGTACAAATCATACAATCAAGTTTTTGAGCACCTGGCAGAAGAAATGGCCGAATTACCGAATCTGCTTCTTGAACTTACCGCAGGTGGCGACACTAGAGCCTTGTTGGGATTAATGGTTTCAAAAGGCATTAAACCCCATGTAGTGACGGTTGGGCATGAGCAAAGTGTTGAGTTTAAAACGGCAGCATTAATTAGCAAAAAGCTGGGATTGGAGCATCACCACGCCAAGCAAACTGCAGTTAGTGAGGGTGAATTTGAGCAACTAAATCGAGTTTTGGCGCTATGCAGTTGCGGACAAGCAAATGCTAAGAGAACCTTGCTAAAAACCGGCATTTTCGATTTAAACAATCCGCCCCAACAAAGTATTGTGGGTGGCGAGTTTGGTGGCATTTACAAAGGGTATTT
>JAGQWA010000275.1 GCA_020437725.1 Bacteroidota bacterium
ACCGGAACAGGTGATTATAGATACGCCTTTAACGGTATGGAAAGGGAGGATGAGTGGAGTGGGACTGGGAATGGCTACGATTTTGGGGCTAGGATTTACAATCCGAGGATTGGGAGATGGTTGGCTAGAGACCCGCTAGAATACAAAATTTCTTCGCAAGCACCTTATCATTATTCAAGCAATTCTCCCATTGCGAGAATTGACTTAGATGGGATGTGGGATGTTGAAGTTCATGCGTATGAGGATAGAAAAAGACATGGAATGGCTTTACTTATAGTTAGGGATCGTCATGGCAATGAAGTTTATCGAACTGAAGTTCGAGTTCAAGGTCACAAAGATAAGATTGGTGAAAGTAGAAGAAAGAAATTTGGCGATACGCCAACTGGCACATATAAAATTATTGGTTGGGCTGACTACACAGATCGGGAAGATGGACGGGGAAAGTATGGTCCAAATAAAATTTTACAACTCGAGTATGTGAGTGGCGAAGCCAAAGGGAAAAGACAAGGAATGCATGTTCATGGGGGGCGGCAAGAGGAACAGTCAGATGACGGTACATGGAAACGAAAATCTAATCCTACGCTTTGGAACACAGCGGGTTGTATGAGAATTGATGATAATGATTTGCTGCGGTTGAAAACCGTGACGGATTGGCTAGAAGCTGAAGATGAATTGGAAAAAAAGGGCAACCTTGTTGTTAAAGATGATTTAGTTAATGTCGGCGAAGAATATTACAAACCGAACTTTGTTTCTTCTTATGATGGCTATGAAGGTGAGAACAAATCCGCAATTCAAGGCAAGGCATTTTCCATTGATATTAACGAAGTATTGATTGCACTCGAAATGATAGAAATGTTCTTATACCGAAACGAAACTGAAAAGGTCGATGCCCGTAAAAGTGAAATTCAGAGATTGAGAGGTGAGATTAACAAGTTGAAATTAGAAATAGATGAACTTATCAAAGAGGATACGGCTACAGAGTAAGCTTTTAGTCATTATCTTACTGTTAGCATGTGGTTGCATGGAAAAATCTGCACCAAGCTTTAGTACTGAAAGAGATAATGGCGAATTGAAAGTTGGCATTCCGGAGCCAAAGATTAAAGTGAAAAAAGTGTTTGACGATAAAAAGGATTGTTTTTGCGAATGTGCAGACTCATTAGTAGATGCGTTCATAGATTATGATTTGGACACAACAGAAGCGTATTTATTTTCATTAATGGATAGCATTAGTAAAAGTGAAGAAAATGCCGTAGTTTATGGCTGGTATATGCTAAGTAAGATAGATGTGTTGAATGATTTTCAATTTGATTATCTGAGTGGAATGTTGTTACGAATCGCAAAACAGAGACCTAAAATCTTGGCTGACATTTTTTCTTGTCAGCTGTTTCCGACAAATCATCTAGCAGCTCTGGCTAGTGGTTGGTGTAATGTAATTTATAACGAGGCAATGGAAGAAGGGACCAACTCAATGGCCAGTGCAAATGATCTCACTATGAAATTCCAGAAAATGAATGACCTTGAAGGACAGAAAGCTAATCTGGAGACGAACTTTATGACACTTACAGATAGCTTAGTGGCTTGTCTAAAAGATTAGCGCAGGCACTCCCACGCTAAAAGTGAACCCCGAAAGAAATTCGGGGCAGGCTCCAAGGTTGACGAGTAAGCAACTCATAAAAAACCATAAACACAAAAAAGCCCTTAGCCAAACTAGCTAAGGGCTTTTGCTTTCGTGCACTAAAGCCTAAAACTCAAAATCAATAATCTCATCAGTAAACTCATTGATCTTCTCAGAAAAAAGCGCTGATGAGCGGTGTACCAAACGCTCAATCAGGTTTGAGCTAGAAGTTCTGAACTCATTGTTGTTTTGATCGATAAGTGTTAAAACCACTGAGCTTTCTTCTTTTCCAAACTTGAATTTTCTTAAGTCGGCGCGTTTCTGAGCCAAGTTTTCACGGTGATCTAAAAGCTGTTTCAAGAGGTTCACTTTTTCAAGCGTTTCAGCAATGGTGAGTTCACGTTGTAGCGTAATAAGTACACTTCAATCGCAAGAGCCCAGCTTTCTGACTATGAATTGCTCATACTTTTTTACAATTGTCTTTGTGAGTATGGCGGCAAGTTTAAACCTTACGTTGAGCGCTATGCACTTCTGAAAAGCTTACCCGTTGGGGATTTGCATGACGAGTCTCTTGTAGACGAGTACAAGGATATCCGAATACCGCATCCAGCTTTATAAACGTGCTGTGCGTCACAACTAAGGCTGGCGTTGGTGAAGTTTGTACCGTTCTGGTGGGTTTTATTTGTTCCTTGCTCCATGGAAAACACGAGTTACTGCAATTTGAGATTTCTCTTCTCTGATTCGATAAACAATAATGAAATCCCAAACTGCAACAGAACGAACAAAACCATTACCATCATCTACAGGCTTGAAAACGGAAAATCTATAAGGGAAAGTTTCTAGTGAATCAATTACATCGTATAGCTTGTCTCTGACCATGACCGCATTTTGCGGAGATTCTTTGTAAACATGATCGTATATCTTCTTAATGCCTGATTGCGCTCGCTTCCAAACATTAATTTCATAGGTTTTTTCTACCAATTAAGCGATTCTTTACGCGCGTCTTTTGCACTTAGAAAGTAACCATTCTCAATATCTGCTTCAGATTGCTTTATATCGTCCTTCAAGTCCGCAACTGTAATTGGGGTTCCGTCAGGTTCATAGCCTACGATTTCTTGTTCTTCTTTCCAACGATTGTAGAAGACTTCAAGTTTTGACTCGTCCATATTTTTAATATAGTCAATTATCTCTTCCTTTTTGGCTACAGCACTCATAACAACAAATTTAACGTTTCGGTCTTCTTTTTAGTTTTTACTGACTCAGTTCAACTGCGAATCTTGACTCAAAATACGAAAATTTAACGAGAACTTATCTAGTCGATGAGTTAATGGGTGTTTAAATTCTTAGATTGCTATGGATTGGTTCATGCGTTTAGGGACGACAAATACATGGGCTGAAAACGCCATTTTTTACAAAGGCTACCGCTACGCCTTCCAAGGCCAAGAAGGGGATGATGAAATTGCGGGTGAAGGGAATAGTTATGCCTATAAGTATAGGATAAATGACTGTAGGTTGGGTCGTTTCTTTAGTATTGATCCATTGGCACCAGAATACCCATTTTACAGCCCTTATGCCTTTAGTGGCAATAGGCTAATAGATATGATTGAACTTGAAGGGCTTGAGCCATGGAAAGCAACTAATAAATGGTCAGATGAAGTAAGTGAAGACGACTTGAGGGCTGTCTACGGGATGAAGTTGTAAATGTCGAATACTCAGAGACAAGATTTCTTGGGTTGGTTTTCAACAGGAGTACTACATACACTTACGAGTGGCAATTGCATCAAGGTATAACCTACGAAGATCTCTATAATGATCAAATTGCCAATTATTACTCCACTTATGAAGAAGAAGAATTACTGTTTGACTGTGTAGATTATACCCTATATGGTATAATTAATTTTGCTTACGACTATAGTCTTCCAGTGGCATTTGCATCACCTAATGCTGATAAATTTGAAAAGCATGGCATTGTCACTAATAGCAATGCCACTCAGTTTTCTGAAGGAGAATGGAAAGAATTTCATAGCTTTATTGGTGGTTTTGGTGAAAATGGAGACGGAATGAATCTTGGAGCTAGGGAGTTTTGGTCTTTCGCCCAACCAGGTCATGAAAATTGGAAGGGTAATTTCCTAACCGTGACGGTTCCAACAACAAATCCAGAAGGATATGGCAAAACGAATAGTCAGTTAGAAGCCGTAAAAACTGGTGATTTGCATATTTTTGATCACCATGTGGGTATCTTTATCGAGAATGGACTGGATCCTGGTTATCTTATTCATGCAAGTGGAAACTTTACATGGGTCAATGGTAAACTCACAATGAAAAAGAGCTTGCTAATGAAAAACACTTACTCTTACGAAACACTTCATTGGAATTTGAACTCTAGAGGCTCGTATGATCCAAGCTTGGTTGCCAAGTGGCGCTTTTCTTTCTTTGATAAATATTAAATGAAGTTTATAAATGTTATAATTGTATTTGTCTGCTTGTCATGTCAGAAGAATGTTCAAAATAATGTTTCATGCAATGCGAGGAATGATGTGACATACCGTTGTTCAGTATTTACTGACCTGAAGAAATATAAGGAAGATCTTCTTGAGAGTTTAGAGAGTAATAAGGGTTCCTTTGACGATGCTCTCCTGCCTCAAACAATCGATTCAAGTCTAGTATTTAATGATGTAACAGGCTTCAGAGATTTGAATTTTAATTATTTATATAGTTTTGGATCGTATATTCCGCGTGGTTATAGCTATTGTGAACTAAAGCTAGATAGTATTCAGAGTCCTTTAAATTTCGTCCGAAATTCACGGGAGTTCTTAATGTTAAGCTCCAGTCATAGGTGTAGCTATATTAAAAAAATGAATTGGATACGTGAAAATAATATGAGCTACTATCCACATCATTTTGTCTTACGGTCAATGGATTTTAGTGAGTTGCTTGACTCAAATGCCATTAGCCAATTAGATGAATATTTTATGAAATTTTTGAACGCTGAAACCGTTGAAGATTTTGAGAAATTAGGTCATTACTTTGATTAATCGGTAATGTTCCCATTGGCGCTCAACTTCTTTGTCGAGTGCCGGCAACGCTCTGAGAAGCATAATAATGCTTTCTTGAAGGCTATAAGAATAGGGTTCGATGCTTCAACGTGCTTCTTTCCCCACTAGGCGTAGGGTGTGCTGTGAAAGAGTTGAAAGACTCTTGTAACTGCAAATAAGATGGTAGTAGGTCTACCAAAGTCTGTTTACAG
>JAGQWA010000276.1 GCA_020437725.1 Bacteroidota bacterium
CATCTAAACCGCTTCCCACAGTTTCTTCGTTTATATAGGTAGTAATGGCATATCGAAGCCAAACATCAACTCTGCGCGCCACTTTAAATCGGGTGAGTATATAAAATCGTTGCCCACGGTCTTGATAAAACGGAATTGAAAATGAGTAAAGCACGTCATTTTCGTATGCATAAATTTTGGCATCAAAATCGTTGATATTGAATAGGGCGTAGCGTGCAATTATAGAAAAGGGTTGTTCAAGCGGTTTGTAGGCAATGTCTTGAAACATCATCACGCCGCTTCCTTCAACTGAATCTTCAACACTAAATCTTGAAAATTGTGCCCTTGTAGTAAACTGAAATGGCGCCATTTTATATCTGAATTGCAATCGCAAACTTTGAGTTGATTCATTTTGAAGGCTTCGCAATTGCTCTGTAGTGGCCGAGTTACTTGTTCTTACTTGGTTTTTAAGCCTGGCATACCATTCAATATTTCTAGATGGCTTATAGTTTACATCGGCTAAATATTCGTATCCGTTTCCTGGTAAATCGCTACCAAAACGTAACCATTTAAACCTAAACTGATCCATGTAGGCACCAACCGTCCAAAATTGATTGGGTTTGTACTTAAGCGCCATATAAATGCCTTCTTCGTTTTGCGAGCGGCTACTTTCTCTAAAAGAATTGCCATAAAGCGAAATATATTCTGGACTGTAGTTGCGGTAAACAATGGCACCATCAAGCTGGTGGGTTAACGACAGCAATGCTCCATTTACGGTAGCTAAACCATTGTTTAAGCTAGAAAGGCTGGTTTCACCAAAAAAATAAACGCCTTTGTATAGCCCACTGTAATCAACACCAACATTTTGAAGCTTATCTCCAGCAAAATCAAAAACCTGATAAACCTGTGCATTTCGGCTTAAAATGGGGTCGAAATGCGTTTCAACAGCAGTAGCGCCAATTTTAAAATTTGTGCTTTTCCATTCGGCACGGCCGCCAAAAATAGTTTCGTTCACAGCGTCTTTATCTTCTAACTCGGCGGTTGTTCTATGAAAACCAGAAGTTTGAAAGGCAGTAAAACTGGCTACTTCATTATCGCTGGTATCGGCAAAGGCGTTGCCATCTATTTTTTTGTTGGAATAGAACCCCGTAAACTCAAACTGACCAAGTTGAATGGCACCCGCAACGCCACGCAAAAACTGGTTCTCGTTAGCGCCACGATATGGACTTATGTTCCTGCCGCGCTTAGAGATGTTTAAAACATCGGCAGATTTTCCAAATCCTAAACCAGACCACATGGTTAAACCTTGGCCAGCCTGCATTTGGTAATCGCCTATTGCCAGCGATTTTAAAGAACCAATATTGGCCAGATAAAAATGGCCTGAATAATAATCGAAACCATTGCCTTGGGTTTCTTTAAACAGTTGCTCGCCTGGGTCTTTTTCAGCCGTTAGGCCAACAGAAAGGTTGGTTTTGAATTTATAATTGAGACGCGTGTAAAGTTGATAGGGATCGCCCAAATAGCCAAGCTCAGCATTGGTGTCGTTTATTAAATACCCTTTTTGGTCTTCTAAAAGGGTGCGATATCGAGTAAACCACTCAAATTGTCCGCCACCAACCAATTTTTGAAATGTGATTGCTTCATTATCAATGTTTTCGTTTGAAGTTACAAACGGAATTAAAATGCGAATTAGGTCTGTTGTTAAACCTTCAACTGCTTGTAACTCATAAACCGAAAGAAAAGGTCCTGTTTCTTGGCGGTGCTTTAGAATGGCTAAAATCTGCGCTTCGTTTAAAATTTCAAGCTCTCTAAAATCATTAAAACTGCCGTTGTTTAATGAAATAGGGCTGCCCAAATGGTCTAGTAGCCGTATTTGCAAATCGGTAAAGTCAATATCTTCTTCGCTGGTTTCAACTAAATACTCAATTACCTGCTGTACTTTTAGGGCTTCATCGTCTGTTTGGGCAGAAAGATGAATCGCTCCAAAGCCCAAAAAAAGAAAGCTAAGGAGTTTGCGCATAGTTAAATGATAAGTGTGGAGTGGCGCCTAATCTTGAGTGGTAGCCAAGTGAAAAATTCAGGGCGAAATATTTTCGCTTTATGCTTATTCCCAATGAAGTTTCAACAGGTCTGGTGGCAAATCCTGCTCTAAAGGCAATGTTCTTGGTAATTAAATATTCAATGCCTGAATGAAGTCTATAATCACCATCAAGGCTCATGTTTAATTCTGCTACAAGTAAAAGGCTATCAGAAAATTCATACCCAAAACCCGAAACAAAACGCATGGGCAATCTTTCGTCTTCAAAAGCCGAAATGGTTTTTGAAAAAGGATTATGCACCACGGCTCCCATTCTAACCTTATTTATGGGTTTAAAAATGAAACCGAAAGCACTACTAAAAAAGGTGCTTTGCCCATAATTGGCATAATTAAAATGGTGAATACCAAAATGCGCGCCTGCCGAGAAATTCTCGCCAAATTGGCGACTTATTGCCCCGCCTGCTCTAATTTGTTGGTAGGCGTTTGCAAGAGAAGTGTTTTGTAACCCCAAACCCAATGTGGCCAAATTCTTAATAGGAATGGCAACCGCAGCAGCACTTAAATTGAGCTGCGAAATGCCGAATGGTCTTGATGCCGAAGCACCAATTGCAAAGTAGTTTACCGAGCCGAGCGAAGCTGGATTGTTGAGCGCACCCCAATGATCGGTTAAAACCGAATAGGCGCCGCCAAGCCCCATGGCTCTTGCTCCTGAAGGCAATAACTCGCCACCAGCTTTAAGATTTAGCGAAAAAAGCAATGCCAAAAAAAGGGCGCTCAGTTTCATGTGGCCAAAATACACCAATGTTTAAGATTCTATTTTACAATTACGTTAAGCTATAAAAGCTGCCGAATGGAGTTAACGCTCCAGGCTTCTGGTTTGCCGCCAAAATAGGTTTTGGTTTCGGCCCAGGTTTCTGCAAAAAGTGCTGATTCTCGGTAGGCTTGCAAGTGGGCTTCGCTCTCCCAAATGCTGTAAGTAAAAAGGGTATAAGGTTGGTTTTTGTCTTGTAATAATTCTAGATGGGTGCAGCCTTCAAATGCTCTTATAAATTCCTTTTTATGGTCGAACATTTTTAGGAACGAATCAACGCTCTCTTCAGTAAAAACCATTTTTACGATTCTAATCATAGTTGTTATTCAAATTCGAGAATAATTTTTCCGCCAACAAAAAGCGAGAGCAAATTGGTGCCGTTGCCCCCATGAATACCAATTTCTAATAGCCCAATGGCATTAAAAAAGCAAGCAGCTTCGCCTTCTTCAACATCGTAATACGAGTTGTGAATTTTATAGAAGTAGTTATTACGGCCGTAGTTGATGCTAATTTTTTCAGCGTGGCTAAATTGCTCTACATGTTTTCTATGAATATTGGTAAGCACGTTGTTATAAGGCGTTTCGTAAATAATGCTACCCACAATGCAGTTAGAAACGATGCGCGGTTCAACCGGCAAAACTGATGTTAAGCCCGAAAAAGCTTGCCCTATTTTGTCTTTGTTTTTGGTTAGGAGCCAGTCGGTAGCCGCTTTTCCTAGAATGTGCACCAATGGCATTTTTAAGGCAATGGCATTTACGGGTTGAAGTTTAACCACCCACTCAGGCTCAGATTGCGATAGAAGCGAAAGCAAACCAGAGTTTTTGGTAACAAAATAATGACCATGCAACTTGGCCATAATAAACTCAGGCTGACGTGCAAAATCTCCTTCAACCCCAACAATATGAATGGTTTCTAACGGAAATGATTGGTAAGAATTAGCTAGTAAAAAAGCACAATCAACCATGTGAAAGGGCCTAATACTATGTGTAATATCTACTATTTGTAGGTTCTCAATTTTTGAACACAAGTACCCCTTTAAAATTGGAACCGTAGGGTCTGTAGTTCCAAGATCAGTAGTAAGTGTAATTAGGGGCATGCATGGGGTTAGGATGCGGACAAAATTATTTTATTTTGAACGGATTTTTTGGATAAAGTTGAGAAGGTGGTTGTCTAAAAAGGTTGAGATGTCATCCTGAATTTATTTCAGGATCTTGTTAATGAGCCGGTAAATCGAAATTGGAGATTCTGAATCAAGTTCAGAATGACCACGTTACCAACTTTTTAGATAACTGCATTAAATACAATTATTTGGTAGAGAAGAAGATATTGCTAAACAATGTTCATCCTGTTGAATTGTTTGGCACCAATAACCTGCATTGGAATTTGCTTAAACGTTCGTTTCCAGGTGTAAAATTTATTACACGTGGAAATGAAATTGTAATTAGAGGAGACGAAATTGATGTTGACCTAGTTGAAGAAAAACTGCTGTTGATGATTAAAATTTCATCAAAAGGAGCTTTAACTGAAGAACGAGTGGCCAATATTCTATCTGCAAATCAAGAAGAAATGCACGTAGAAAAACACGAACCAGGGGTAATTCTTAGAAGTAATGAAGGAGTGCCTATTAAGCCAAAAACCATTAACCAACGCGCTTTGGTAGAAGCCGCCGAAACCAACGATTTACTTTTTGCCATTGGCCCAGCGGGTACAGGAAAAACCTATGTTTCGGTGGCACTTGCAGTGAGGGCATTAAAAATGAAGAAGGTTCGCCGCATTATTCTTACCCGTCCAGCAGTTGAAGCTGGCGAGAACCTAGGCTTTCTTCCGGGCGATTTAAAAGATAAAATAGACCCTTATTTAAGGCCGCTTTACGATGCGCTCGACGAAATGATTTCGCCCGAAAAACTGCGTATGTTTATGGAAAACCGAGTAATTGAAATTGCACCGTTGGCCTTTATGCGTGGTAGAACCCTAAACCATGCTTTTGTTATTTTAGACGAAGCCCAAAACTGTACCGAAGCGCAGCTC
>JAGQWA010000277.1 GCA_020437725.1 Bacteroidota bacterium
GTAATCTTCTTCACTTGCATCTATTTTTGTGGCGTACCGTTTACGCTTCTTAGGGTTTGAAGTGTAAACTTGTAACCTAATCGGATAATTGCCATTATCCATCATTCTTCTTTTGTCGTAGTAAATTGAAATGCTATAATTTTTCATCTATTGCAAAGATAGCCATTTGCCCACGATTTGCCCACAAATTTGATAAATAACAATAAACAAATAAATAGCAAACAAATAACAAACAAATAACAAACCTAACAATGGTAGTACTTACAACTAAAAATGATAAACAACAAAATAATAAGGAAATAGTATAATTTCTGACTCATAATCAGGTGGTCCACGGTTCGAGCCCGTGTGGGACCACATTGAAAGTCAAAGGCTTACAAGGTTTTTATCGAGTGAGCCTTTTTCTATTTGCCCATAATTTGCCCATAAATCTTGGAAAAGTGCAAAATTGGTATAGTATCTGCTGTTATTCCGTTTATTGAATATATGAATGAAAAAATAGAAAATAGACTCAATCAAAGGGATGTAAAACCTACTGCAATGCGAATCCTTGTTCTTCAATATTTGATGGAGCAAGACAATGCTGTTTCATTACAAAGCATAGAAAATGCCTTTGGTATAGCTGATAAATCCACATTATACAGAACACTTAAAACCTTTGAGAAAAACAAACTCGTTCACACCATTGATGACGGAACAAAGCAATTAAAATATGCTCTTTGTTTAGAAAGTTGTGAATGTGAAACCATTGACCAACATTATCATTTCCATTGTACTAAATGTCAAAACACCTTCTGCCTTACCAATCAAAATATCCCTCAGATAGAATTACCAAAAAACTTCAAAATGCAACAGGCTAATTTGGTTATCAAAGGTTTATGCGAAAATTGCAACCACTAAACTTTGCAAGTGAGTTGCAGAGAATTTGCATTATTTTTGAATCCAGAAATGAGAATATTGGCATTCATATTATGTATTTATATTGCAACACTATCTGTTGTGCCATGTACAGATTATGTGCCACAAACTACCCACTCTTCAAACACTGAGGTATCTACAGGAGACCACGACCATAATCATTCAGACCACCAAGATAGTTGTACACCGTTTTGTGTATGTGCTTGTTGTGGCACTATGATTACTATGCCTACTTTACAACCTTTGGTGCAGGCAAGAGTGGTTATTTCTACAGATTACCTTTTTTATTACACATTAGATTATTCCTTTGATTATAACGAAGGAGTTTGGCATCCGCCAGCCCATAGTTAAACCACTTTTCAAGGGACAACTATGCCCTTTTCAATCATAGTCAAGGTTTAACTTTTTTATAAAAATCAAATATTAATGTTCGATAATATTATCGCTTATTCGGTAAAGAATAAGTTTGTTATAGGGCTTTTTGTAGCAGCCCTCATAGTGTGGGGATTATTTTCTCTCAAACAGCTACCTATAGATGCTGTCCCAGATATAACTAATAATCAAGTACAGATAATTACTATTTCACCAACTCTGGCTACACAAGAAATAGAGCAATTCATTACTACTCCTGTTGAACTTGCCTTACAGAGCCTACAACAAACAGAGGAGATAAGGTCTATTTCTCGCTTTGGCTTGTCGGTAGTTACCGTTGTCTTTGCTGAAGATTACGATATTTATCTGGCTCGTCAGTTAGTCAATGAAAAACTGAAAGAAGCAGAAGAAGATATTCCCGAAGGTTTAGGAACACCTGAAATGGCTCCGCTTTCTACTGGTTTAGGTGAAATATATCAATATGTAGTTCGACCACAAGAAGGTTTTGAAGAAGAATATTCTCCAACAGAATTAAGAAGTATTCAAGATTGGATAGTTACCCGTCAGTTATTGGGGATAGAAGGAGTAGCAGAAGTTAATTCAATGGGAGGTTTCTTGAAGCAGTATGAAGTTGCTGTAAATCCCATATTGCTCAAATCTTTAGGAATAAGCATTACTGATATTTTTTCAGCTTTAGAAAAAAGCAATGAAAACACTGGTGGAGCATATATTGAGAAAAACTCGAATGCCTACTATATTCGTTCAGAAGGTTTAGCCAAATCCTTAGATGATATTGGAAATATTGTTGTCAATGATATGGGTAATGTTCCTGTCTTAGTAAAAGATGTGGCAACTGTACAATTTGGGAAAGCCCCTCGATATGGAGCATTAGTAAGAGACGGTGAAGAAGTAGTTGGTGGCAAGGTAATGATGTTCAAAGGAGCAAACTCTGCACAAGTAACTGAGTTAGTGAAAGAACGAGTTATTCAAATTCAAAAGTCATTACCTGAAGGAGTGATTATTGAACCTTACTTGGTACGAGATAAGTTAGTTAGTACCGCCATAGGTACTGTTAAAAAGAATCTCATAGAAGGAGGGCTTATTGTCATTTTTATTTTGGTCTTGCTTTTAGGAAACTGGAGAGCAGGACTGATAGTTGCTTCTGTCATTCCATTAGCCATGTTGTTTGCTGTTTCAATGATGAATCTCTTCGGAATTTCCGCTAACTTAATGAGTTTAGGAGCTATTGATTTTGGGCTTATTGTTGATGGTGCAGTTATTATAGTAGAGGCAATTGTACACCGATTGCAAATTAACAAAGCAGGCAAAATCCTATCTCAATCAGAAATGGATGATGAAGTCATTACTTCTTCTCAAAAAATAAGAAGTTCAGCTGCCTTTGGCGAAATTATTATCCTAATGGTATACATACCGATTTTAGCCTTAGTTGGAATAGAAGGTAAAATGTTTAAGCCAATGGCTCAAACGGTAATGCTTGCCATTGCAGGTGCGTTAATTTTGTCGTTGACCTATGTACCTATGATGGCTGCATTGGTCCTCAATAAAAAGGTGGTCAATAAAGAAACGATTGCAGATAAAATTATTGCATTTTTTTATAGAGGCTATGAACCTATATTAAATGCGGCACTTCGCTTCAAGACTATCTTCGTAAGTGCGACCATTGTCGCATTTCTAATCAGTCTATTCGTTTTCAGTAGAATGGGTGGCGAGTTCATTCCTACCTTAGAAGAAGGTGACTTAGCAATGCAGCATATTTTACCGCCTGGTAGTTCTATATCACAAAGTGTCGAAACTGCCAAGATGATTCAAAACAAACTTCTAAAAGACTTTCCAGAAATAGAAGATGTGGTTGCCAATATAGGTTCGGCAGAAATTCCTACTGACCCAATGCCTGTTGAGATTGCGGATTATGTATTAGTAATGAAGCCAAAATTAGAATGGACCTCAGCAAATAACAGGCAAGAAATGTTTGAAAAATTAGAAGAGTCCTTACATAGCATTCCAGGGGTGGGATTTGAATTTTCTCAACCTATACAATTACGTTTTAATGAATTGATGACAGGCTCTAAAGCTGACATTGCTATAAAATTGTTTGGTGATGATTTAGACCTATTGTTTCAAAATGCCACTAAAGCAGAAAACATTATTAAGCAAATAGAAGGCGTGGGGACGGTAAACGTAGAACAAACAATTGGAATGCCACAAATAATAGTGAACTATGACTATCAGCGAATGGCACAATATGGTATACATATTCAAGAGGTCAATCAGGTAATTCGTGCATCTTTTGCAGGGGAAAAGGCAGGTACTATTTATGAGGGGGACAAACGATTTGACGTAGTCATTCGCTTAAATGAAGAGAATCGGAAGGGAATAGGGGATGTAGAGAACCTCTTTATATCACTTAATAATGGCAGTCAAATTCCACTAAACAGTGTAGCCAACGTAGATTTGATAGATGCACCTATGCAGGTGTCAAGAGAAAATACCAATAGAAGAATTGTCATTGGAGTAAACGTTGGAAATACAGATGTGGAATCTTTGGTTGAAAAAATTCAAACAGAATTGGATGCCAAAGTTCAACTTCCAACAGGTTATTATTTCACCTATGGAGGGCAGTTTGAAAACCTAAAAGCCGCCAATGCACGACTTTCAATTGCCGTGCCTATGGCATTAGCTCTAATATTTATCCTACTGTATTTCACCTTTGGTTCATTATCGCAAGCAGCATTGATTTTTACCGCTATTCCGTTATCAGGTATAGGAGGTATATGGGCATTGCAGCTCAGAGGGTTACCTTTCAGTATTTCAGCAGGTATTGGCTTCATTGCTCTTTTCGGTGTAGCAGTCCTTAATGGGATTGTTCTTATTGGCTATTTTAATCAACTTAAAAAGGAAGGAATGTCCGATATAAAAGAAAGAATAACTACTGGTACTAAAGTTAGATTAAGACCCGTTTTAATGACAGCAGCAGTAGCTTCATTTGGTTTTTTACCTATGGCAATTTCTACTTCAGGTGGGGCTGAAGTACAGAGACCTTTGGCAACCGTTGTAATGGGCGGTTTACTAACAGCAACCTTTTTAACCTTAGTTGTTTTGCCTATATTCTATTATTGGTTGGAAAAATGGAATGAAACGAAATCAAACCATTCAATGGTATCGAAAGGCAGCGTCTTCGCTTTGATATTGATGCTTGGTTTAACTTTTCCTGTTGAAGCGCAAAACAGACCTATTGATTTGGAAAGTGCTATTTCAATGGCATTAAGTAATCACCCAAATATTAAGGCAGCAGAATTGGATTTAGAGAAGAATAAATCCCTACAAAACTTAAAATATAATTTGGGCACAACTGAAATAGCTTATCAAGGGGATGGTTTGTTTGATAAAGAATTTGGTCAACAAGTAAACCAAATTGGTATTGTTCAAAATTTTTCAAGTCCGAGTATTACTAAAGCTCAGAATAAATTACAAGATGCCTATACCAATCAAAGTAGCACTCAGAAACAACTTACTGAAAATGAACTTAAATGGAAG
>JAGQWA010000278.1 GCA_020437725.1 Bacteroidota bacterium
GGTACAAAGGCTATGTTCTTTACAATGTATTCGTAGCTGGTTACGCTAGAGTGCAAGCTTCCCATATATAATCCCGAAAACAATACAGCAACACCGGCTACCAACGAGATAAATAGTAGGAGTAGGATTTTTGAAATTACCCACTCGTTGCGGCTCATTCCATCAATAATATTTTGCTTTAAAGTGTTGTGATTTATTTCGTTATAGACAGAAATAACAATGAGAAAGCCCAGAACAGGCAGGTAAAATCTGCCCACCCAAGTAAGGTTTTGCCAAATGTCAACAAAGTCGAAAATGGGCATTTCTATCGGCAAAATGCCTTGTATGCCATTGCCCAACAAACCCGACCACCAATCTAGAATAGCGTGTGATGATAAACTAAGCCCAACCATGAGTAGGAGGTAGAGTCCACCCAAAATCCAGAAGGGTTTATAAGGGCGTAGCTTTTGGAGTTCTATTTTGAGTAATCGTATCATGATTTGGCCAATATATCAAGGAATTTTTCTTCTAAAGTGCTTTTTCGTTCGGCCAAATGGCTTAATACAATCTGTTTGTCAACTAAATGGGCATTTAGTTTTTGTGGCGTTATTTCGTGGTTTACGGTTACTAGTATTTTGCCTTTTTCTTCAGTAACATCTTGGGTTAAACCGCTTTCGCTAAGAATCGACTTTAAGTTGTCTAAATTCTCAGTAGCGAGTTCAATGGTTCTGGTTTCTCCATCTACATCAGCCACTGGGCCTTGGTGTAGTTTGTTGCCTTTGCTCATTACCATAAAATGAGAGCAAACCTTTTGCACTTCGTCTAAAAGGTGCGATGCCACAACAATGGTTTTACCCGTTTTGGCAATCTCAATAATCAGCTCACGTATTTCGGCAATGCCTTGTGGGTCAAGGCCGTTGGTAGGCTCATCAAGCACCAAAACTTCGGGGTCGTTTAGCAAGGCAGAACCAATGCTCAAACGCTGTTTCATGCCAAGCGAATAGGTTTTAAACCTGTCTAGTCGGCGCTCATACAGGCCAACTGTTTTAAGCACGTTGGCTATTCTATCCGTCTTAACGCCCTTTATGCTTGCCACAATTTCAAGGTTCTTTTGGGCATTCATGTAGGGGTAAAAGTTTGGTCTCTCCAGAATAATCCCAAGCCGTTTTCTTACTGAATGACCATTCTCTTGTCCAAACCAAGTAAAACTGCCCGAAGTGGCATTGGTTACACCAGCCAGCATTCCGAGTGTAGTGGTTTTACCGCTACCGTTTGGCCCTAAAATGCCAAATACTTGACCCGCTTCAACCTGCAGATTTAGGTTGTTTACGGCGGTTATCCGGCCATATTTTTTGGTAAGATTTTGGGTGGATATAACACGCATTACTTAGTCTTTTTTCGGTTTGAATTTCTTTTCAGCTTCTTTCATCTGTGGTTTCATAAAGCCCATAATTCGCTTCATATCAAGCTCTTCTATGGCGTTAATGTAGGCCAAATTGGGCTTGCCCATTACTTGAATAATGGCGGCCCAGCCTTCAAATCCAGCTAGAATTACGTAATGCGCGTCTTTGCTTTCTGGGTTTTTAACCAAAACAATGGCCTTGTCTTTAAACTCTTCATATTCTTCAAATTCTTGGCTGTTGGTATAGCCGTTAGCCTTTAGTTTTTCGGCAAGGTTATGCAGTTGCGTACTATCAACCCCGGCGGCAATGCCTGTTGCCGAAATTCGTTTCACGTCAATAATGAGCTTTAGAAATTCTTCACTTGGTTTTTTTACAAAAGAACGCAGGGTGCTGTTATACAAATGCACCGTCATGGTAGTAGAGTCAGGTAACTCATCAAGAAAGGTCTGAGCAGGGTTTTGTGCCAAAAGGTTTTGGCTACCAAAAAGAATTAATGCCCATAAAAAGTGTTTCATTCACCTAGAATTAGAAGCGCAAGCAAGTTATAAAAATGCAAACAGCTTTGTTAAAAGGTGCTATTTTAGGGGAATGTGGTTTTTTGAGGTTGGGTGGAAAAATTAAATTGGTATGCTGGCAACTAGCGATAGCATCTAACTACGTAGCCATCACCTTTATCTTGGTTTTCTGCAAAATTGAATTTGCCATCATAAATACCAACCGTTAATGATTCGGTGGCACCGCTGCCTATACACCAAAATTCTGCACTAAGTGCTTTACTGCTAAATGTGCAATGTTCATATGGTTTCTCATTTGGATATTCTTTAAGACCATAAATATAGTTTTTAGTTAAAGCTCGATGGCCTGAAGCAAGTGCGTTAAACCCAGATTTGTTCTGGCCAAAGTGTTTAGACGAACTATACGTAGCATAAAAATACTCATCGAATTCAGTCCATGGCATTTTCACGTTTTTTGGCCCTGTATTTTCAAGCAGTTTAAATGCGGTTGAGTTTGGAATTTTCCAACCAAGTGGAGATAGGCCTCTTTGGTCTGAAACAGCATAATAATTGTACAAATAGCCATGGTCGGGGTTGTCAAAATCATTATGTCGACTATTTCCTTCATATTTACAATATGCGGGTATTTTTTTCTCGGCAGCCGACATCCATTCTTCATCTGTTTGAGCAAAATAAATAGGATCTCCATTTTGAAAATGGGTAACTTTCAAATTGGTCGTCATCCATTCAGTTCTGCCAATTCGCGCGTATCTATAATAATTGCCATCTATGTCTCGTAAGCTTCCATCATGCTTGGTTGTATGCAAATTTTCGTCGCCAAACACGCATCGTACACTTAATCCATAGGTAAGTTTTAAGTTCTGGTTTAATTTTGATTGCATATTGCTCGTATGCTTTAACTGAATGCCAAATAGACCATAATAAGAGTTAGGTACGCCCCAAAAAGCGGCCATTTTTCTTCGGCCATAAAAGTGCCCTAAATTTTCTTCGCCATATCCATATTCAGCATATTTTGATCTGCACCCACAGGGCAATGCGCTAAATCTACTCAAGTTTGTTCCAGTATTAGTTTCCCAATGATCTGGCCATTTCATTTTTTGACCACATATCGAGTCTCCTAAATAATTACTCAATACGCCCCAATCTTTCATAGTTGCTACATGCCATCCCTCAGGCGCTATACCTCTAGGGTCTACAATTGCCCAATAGTTATATAGTCTACCACATGCTTTTGTGGCATTGTCATGATGATAATCATATGGAACCCAGGCAGGTATAGCTTCTTGACAGGCAATTTCCCACTCTTTCCAGCTTCGAATTTCTAATATAGAATCTCCGTTTCTAAAATGAGCATCCCTTAGGTTTTCAGCCATCCATTTTTGATTTCCAATATCTGTAACCCCATATTGAAACCCATCTTTTCCTCTTATGAATTCCCAATCGTTTTGAGTAAATGAAATGAAAGAAAAAGTAATTATTACCGCGAGTAACCATTTAACCATTCTGCCAAAATAGTAGTTTCGAGCAAAACAAGCTTTAATTAATGAGTTTAATGAAAAGGATGTTTATTGGCTTAGCCCCATTACTAATTGTGTTTGCTTTAAGTTTTACAGATATAGTAGCACAAGAACTTGAGTGGGTGGCAACTGCTGAAAACAGCGATTTTTTAACCATTTCAGACGTGGAAGTTGATTCGAAAGGAAATACATACATAGCCGGTGCTTTTAGAGATGATATAAGACTATCAAAATCATTAGCATTTACCGCGTCAGGCGGGTTCGACGCTTTTATTGCAAAATTTAGCGCATCAGGTAAGCCAATATGGTGTAAGCGTTGGGGGTATATTGAAAACGATTATGGCGGCAATGTGGCTTTAGACTCGTTTGGCAATATTTATGTAGCAGGTATTTTTAGAAATCAAGTTGATTTTTCGGGTACCAAACTAACATCTACTGGAACTTCTCAAGACATTTTTATTTGTAAATTAGATACGGCTGGAAAGCTAATTTATGCTAAGCAAATTGCTGGTCAGCAGTTGAATTTATCAGGTATTAGAACAGACAGCAAGGGTAATTTGATCATTTTTGGTGACTTTCTTGGTGCTACTGATTTCGACCCTTCAACTGGAAAAAAAGAATACACGCCATGGGGTTTTTCAGACGGCTTTTTGTGCGTTTGGGATAAAGACGCCAACTGGATTACTACCACCTATTTAGGTGGTACTGGAATGGATAGAATACTAGATGTGCACATTGATGATAATGGTATAATATATTTTGTAGGAACATTTTCTGCCAGCATGAGATGGGAGTCTAACAGCTTTACCGCTAAAGGCACAACAAATGGAATAATTGGCAGGTACTACTATAATGGGAGAGAGTGGGTGTCGAACGCTTGGTATTTGGAGAGTTATGATGTGGTTATTCCGCAAAAAATTGTGCTCGACGAAAATCATAATGTTTATGTTTCTGGCAGATATAAAGGGTTAACCGATTTCGATATTGGACCCAGCAAATATGAATTAACGGGGCCTAGCACATATAATTTATTTACGGCTAAATACAAAAAATGGAAACTTGATTGGTTTGACTATTCTTCAGCACATCAACTTTCGTTATCTGATTTTAAAATAGATAGAGAAAGTAATTTATTTAAAGCATTTGTTGCCAATACAGCCAATGCTCAAGATGTTATTCTATATAAACTAGATACGCTAGGTAATAAAATTTGGAGCAAGGGTTTTGGCGGTAGCGGAAACGACAGAATTTTTGCCATTAAGCCTTTAATAAATGGCAATTTATACGCTGTTGGAACCTTTGAAGAAAATTGTGATTTTGCCCCTGGTCCTGACACTACATGGCGAAAATCAAAAGGAAAAACTGACGGATTTTTAATGAAACTTGGTGGTTGCAAGCCTTATTTCAAAGAAGAGAATGTGAGCGCTTGC
>JAGQWA010000279.1 GCA_020437725.1 Bacteroidota bacterium
TCTGCTTCTTCTACCCTTCTTTGCATTACAACAGATGCACGCAGATGATCTTTTCTAACCAGCATATACACCTTTTTGCAAAGTTTAGAGAGATACATGGCTTCTTCGCAAGCAGTGTCGCCACCACCTACAATGGCCACTTCTTGTCCGCGGTAGAAATAGCCATCGCAAACGGCACAGGCTGAAACGCCATAACCATTAAGTTTTTGCTCAGACTCAAGGCCCAACCATTTGGCCGAAGCACCTGTGCAAACAATTACCGATTCTGCTTCAATGGTTTTACCATCATCACCTTTGGCAATAAAAGTTTCGCCTGATAAATCAACAGACTCAATAGAATTGTATCTAATTTGAGTACCAAATCTTTCGGCTTGCTTGCGCAAATCTTCCATCATTTTTGGCCCCATAATGCCATCTGGATAACCCGGAAAATTCTCAACATCGTTGGTAATCATTAGTTGACCACCAGGTTGAATTCCTGCATAAACCAATGGACTAAGTTCTGCTCTTGCAGCATATATGGCGGCGGTATATCCTGCCGGTCCTGAACCAATAATTAATACGCGTACTTTTTCTACACTCTCGCTCATTATTCTAAAATTCTATTCTTTATGGTTTTTCAATTATTATTCTTCGTCTGTCAACTGCGAGGCCGCAAAATACACCTCTTCCACCTTCTATGTTAGATTCAACATTTATTGGTTGGCTAAATGGGCCGCCATTGTTTTGCGATACATCATAACTCTCCCAAAATCGATAGCTGGCTTTGTCCATACTGGCCAAATAGAAGGTTACCGTATCGCCATAGGTTTGCGGAAAGAAGCTTGAAAAGCCCCATGAATTTCCATCAAAAAATTCATCGTCGGTGGTAAATATTCTTCTCATACTTCCCCATGTTAAAGGATTGTCAAAAAAGCCTTTCCTGGTTCTAAAAAGAGCATAATTATTACCAAAACCTTTGGGGTCTGAAAACGTTAATCGTTCAAATGGTTCTACCGAATCGGCAACTGAATTAAATCTATTATCAATAAAAAGGGTGTCAATTTCAACCAACTTTGGCACTTGTGTAATTGCTGACAGGTTTTTGCCTTCTACTTCAATTTCCATTAGATAAAAGGTATTCTCTTTGGCGGCCCATCCAAAAGCGGGTACATAAGCACCCAATAACTGTGGAAATTGCTCCCATTTTTGACCGTTATCTCGATCCCACGTTAACTCGCCGTTTTCTTCAACCCCTTCGTAAACATAAATACTTGCTTCAGAAACTTGCTCAACATCCAAATTAGGATTGTAATAGGCCACGCTTCTTGAAAGCAAGCAATAGTTAAGTAGCGGAATTGACTGGTTTAAATAGGCTTCAACCACAATTTCGCCATCATATTCAGGTAAATCATCATCGTAGGGAGCATTGCACGCAACAACCACCAAAGCAACAAGCAGAAAAAGGAAATGCACTCTTTTCATAACTAAAATTTGAAATTATAGGTGATTGAAGGAATTACAGGGAAGTAGATCATTTTGCGCTCGTTTATGCCTTCTTCAATATTGGTATCGTCGTAAACAAAATAGGGATTCTTTCTATTGAATGCATTAAACACAGAAAAGTTCCAACTGCCCGACCATGCCCTTTCTATTTTGGGCTGCGGTTTATAATTAACCGAAAAATCTACACGGTTATAAGGGCGAAGGCGGTAGTTATTAAAGTCATCAGGATAGATGGTGATAACATCTAAAAGCACCTGCGGGTTTAGGTCAGCCGGGCCATCGAAGTCGATACCCAGATATCCGAAAAACCTACCCATTGATGGCGTATAAGCAATTCCGGTTGCGTAAACAAACACGGCACTGGTGCTCCATGCCTTGTTAAATCTGTAAGAAGCCAAAACTGAAACATCATGCCTTCTGTCATATCTTGGGAAATATGGATTTGGACTTAGTTCTAAGATGGTTCTAGTGGTTTTAGACCAAGTGTAGCCTATCCAGCCTGTAAATTTTCCCTTCGCCTTTTTCACAAAAAACTCGGCTCCGTAGGCAAGTCCATCGCCAGCAAGTACGCTTCTATCAATATTATCTGCAAAAAACAAATTGGTGCCAGGGGCAAAATCAATTTGGTTTTGCATGGGTTTGTAGAACATTTCAATTGAAGTTTCGTAGGTGTTATCGGTAAAGTTTTTGAACAAGCCTACTGCACCCTGCCAAGCCACTTGCGGTTTTATGTATTTTGATGATGGAAGCCATAAATCGGTGGGTAATGTTCCTCCAGAAACCGATGCCAAATGCAAGTATTGGTTGGTTTTGGTGAACGAGCCTTTAAGTGATGTAGTGGTATTAATTAAATACCTGGCCGCAAATCTTGGTTCTAAACCTTGGTACCATTGAATACTTTCCCAATTATCATAAATGGCAGTATCGCCTGTTGGCTGGTCGGTTACCTGATCGTAAACAGGGTCGCGATAAGGGCCAATGGCATTAAATGCTGAAAATCGCAAACCTGCATTAATATTTAATCTTGAGCCTAAGTCATGTTCAATTTGCGCGTAAGTGGCGTATTCTAAAGCCAGTCTATCGGGCGCTTTTACATTAATTTCATCTTGGCCAAAATTTACATCAACCGCACTTGGATTGAAAGTATGATGAATAGCCGAAACGCCAAATTTCACATCTGTTTCAGGGCCTGCGAAATACTGGTAATCCATCTTTAATGTCAAATCTTTAATAGCACTTCTTACCTCGAAATTGAAGTCGTTAAAACCTGCACCGAAAGTGAAGTTGAAATCATTATAGATGAAAACGGTATTGGCAAACAACTTGTCAGAAAACAAGTGATTCCATCTGGCAGTGAGCGTGGTATTGCCCCAATCGCTATTAAACTGCGGCGGATTTTCAGAAGCTGAACCTTGGTCTTCAAACTTGAAAACATCTCTTCCAAAATAACCAGAAACCAACAAGCGGTCTTTGGGCGAAAAGGTATAATTGAGCTTTGTATTTAAGTCGTAGAAATAGTAGCGGTTTCCTTTAATGTCATCATTCAAAAACGGCTGCACCAAAGCATCGGCATAGGTTCTGCGGCCTGCCACCATAAAAGAGCTTTTGTTTTTGATAATTGGCCCTTCAAACAACAATCTTGATGAAATTATACCCACCCCGCCTTCAGCATCAAAATATTTGTTGTTGCCTTCTTTTAAGGTTACGTTTAATACTGACGAAAGGCGGCCGCCATACTCGGCGGGAATTCCACCTTTGGTGATGGTTACGTTTTTAATGGCATCAGCACTAAAAACAGAGAAAAACCCAAACAAGTGCGATGCATTGTAAACCACAGCTTCGTCTAAAAGAATCAGGTTTTGGTCAGGCCCACCACCACGAACATAAAAGCCCGAATTACCATCGCCAGTTGATTGTATGCCTGGCAACAGCTGAATGGTTTTAATAACATCAGTTTCGCCAAAAAGCACGGGTATTTCTTGCAGCATTTCTTTAGAAAGCTCAACCTTACTCATTTCTGTGCTTTTCACGTTTTTATCAGCTCTTTCAGCCTGAATAATTACGGCATCGGCCTCAACTGCTTGAACAGAAAGTTCAATGTCTTTTTTCATTGATTCGTTACCCAGTTCAATGGTTATGGTTCGGCTTTCGAAACCCACGTAGCTATAAACCACTTGGTATTTTCCAGGGTCTATTGAAAGGGAATAAAAACCATAAACATTGGTGGTAGCACCGGCTCCTTCAGCTGGAATTCCTACAGTTGCTCCAATTAATGCTTCGCCGCTTTGTGCATCTTTAACGTAGCCGCTAATGGTGAGTTTTTTCTGCGCAAAAACCGATGATGATATACTTGCCAGAATGCCGATTAAACAGAGTAATCGTTTCATTATAAGGGTTTGGTTATTGGGTGGTTTTGGTTAGCGTGGAATATTGTAATCAACAATTTTTTGAATGAGTTTATAACCATTAACGGCTTCGTATTCAGAAGTATCGCTTTGTTGAAGTGGGTCTGGATCTTGGTATTCAACGTTAATTTCAACCCGTTTTATAAGCCCTACGTTGTTGGCATATTTTTCTCGATAGTTAAACCGATGTATAAAATCGTAACGTTCAAATTGAATTACAGAAACGGTGCTATCAAAGCCATGCTGATCTATAAAACACACTTGGTGAATATTGCTGTAAGTGGCATCGTTAAAAGTTACTCCTTCATCATATAGCAATTCAATATCGTTATAAGGTGCAGCGGTCCAAACCCTGGTTGAAGTAATGGGGTACACCATCTTTCTAAACATTACATTTTCTGTATAACGCTCAGAATAAGTCTCGGTGTTTCGGGCTAAATCAGTTCTGAGTAATCTCCAGTTTTCGTTCCAAGTAAACTTTTTATACACCTTTATTTCATGGTAAAGCGCACCGTCAAGTGCTTCAACTTCTTGGCCTACCACTTCTCTTTGCCAGTATTTACTAGTGTCGTAAGGTATCTTTAAAAAGTTAACTGAATCTACACGATAAATATATTCAGCACCGGGTTTTAGTACAAAGTAGTTGGCCTGCAAGTTTTCTGTCTTGGGTTCATCTGTTCCGCAAGAAGAAATGGCAAGCGTTAAACCGCCAAGAAGCATTATCAGAAAAGTGAGTTTCTTCATTTAATTCAAATCAAAACTTGATAGAATTCTTCCACCCCCAAGCAAATCGTTTCCTTCATAAAAAACGGCACTTTGCCCAGGTGCAACGGCCTCTACAGCCACATTAAATTCTACTTTAATTAAGTCATTATCTTCAACATACAAATTTCCTATTTGGCCATCGTGCTTGTATCTAACCTTCACCAAACTTTCAATTCCATCAGG